>JAQVWU010000256.1 GCA_028709565.1 Eubacteriales bacterium | reverse complement strand
AGAAATGATTATCGGAGCTGTGTGGTTTTTATTCCGTGTAATACTGCGCTTGCGCGAACCACAGCTCGTGGTATTTGCCGCTCTTATCAACAACAAGCGTATTATGACTGCCCTGCTGGACGATCTGTCCGTTGTCGAATACGGCGATGTCATCGCAGAAACGGCAACTTGACAGGCGGTGACTGATGTAGATTGCGGTTTTATTACCGACAATTTCATTGAATTTTGAATAGATCTCCGCTTCGGCTATAGGGTCGAGGGCAGCAGTGGGTTCATCAAGGACAATGAACGGAGCATCCTTGTATAAGGCTCTCGCAAACGCAATTTTCTGAGCCTCACCGCCGGAAATTTCAACGCCCTTTTCGTCAAAATCCTTGTAAAGACAGGTTTCAACTCCGTCCTGCATTTCACGCAGGCGGTCGCCGAATCCGGCTTCCGCAAGGCACTGTTCAACCTTTTCCTTATCGTAATTCACGCTTGTCGCAACGTTTTGACCGAGGCTAAACGAAAACAACTTGAAATCCTGAAACACCACAGAGAAAATGCTCATGTATTCATCGTAATCATACTTTTTGATGTTGATTCCGTTGAGCAGAATCTCGCCCTCCGTCGGGTCATACAGGCGGCAGAGTAGCTTGATAAAGGTCGTCTTTCCGCTACCGTTCATGCCGACAACCGCAAGGCGCTCGCCGATACGGAATTTTATCGATACATGCTGCAGCGCATAGCTTTCCGATGCCGGATATTTGAACGACACGTTGCGGAACTCGATTTCGTAATCGTTATCGCCGCCGTCGCAAAACGCACGCTTTTCAACGGGGAGGGTGCCTTGATACATAGTATTCGACATATCAACATATTCAAAAATTTCACGTAGATAAACGTTATTATTTTTCAGTTGTGAAAAAATATTAAATATGCTTGTTACAGCCAAAACGAACTTTCCGACAGTGCCGGTATAAAGCACAAAACTTCCGATACCAAACGCGCCCATATACGCCTTCGCACCGATAAATAGATAAAGCGTAAGGTTCATGATAAAGCCCACACAAGTTTGTATTCTTGTGAAATGTGCGTTGTATTTAAGTATATTTGTCATATAGGTTGGATGGACGATATTGTTAAGCCATGATTTTTCAATAAGTAGTTTTTCATCGAATATACGGATTTCTGCGGCAGACTCATAATTATTTACCATGCGTGAGTAATACATATACAGTCTGTTTTGACTTGCCAGATTCATCATTTCTTTATAAAAAACATCGGAAACTTTACCGTTCAGCTTATTGCTTGTAAATACGTTTAGAATCAACAGCGTCAAAATGATTATAACGGAAACCGGAGAATTGATAAAACTCCATATTCCGCTGTATGTACCGGGGGCCTGCAATGTAAACAAACTTACAGTAAGAGCCACAGACAGGATAATTGATGCAACAGAATATACGAAAGATTCAACCTGCCATGTAAGCAGCATAACGCCGAATCCGTTAGCATTCTGCGCCTGAAAAATTCTGTCTTTTTTCATATGGGTCTCCGGGTTTTCTAAATGTTCATACTGCATTTTCATATTGACGGAGTTGAAATACAACTCTATAGAAGTCCACATATTCTGATCGGCGACGCTTACCTTCCTTGAAACAAGACGGGTGATGACAGACATCACAAGGTTTATCGCCACTATCAGCGCAGCATAGAATATTAGCTGACGGATGCTCTCTTTTGCCGCAATTCCGCTTATCAGCCGCGACGACAAGTAAAGCGTCGTATACGGCGATACAACTCCGATCAAAGCTCGAAAAGCTTTATATGTTATAAGAATTTTATCTATGGAATAGAGCAGCTTATAACCTCTGATTATCGTTTGGAGTTCGCTCTTAAACTTGTTAAACATTTATGCGTCCTCCTTTCCGGATTCGTTATAATAATGGCTTTGCACCTCGAAAAGCTCGGCATATATACCGCCGGATTTTATCAGTTCGTCATGCGTACCTTGCTCCGCAATGGTCTTGCCGTCAATCAGAATGATACGGTCACAAAAGCGGGTCGAGGCAAGGCGGTGAGATATGAATACGGATGTCCTATTCTCTGAAATTTCGTTATAGCTTCTGTACATTTCGCTTTCGGCAATTGGGTCAAGCGCGGAGGTAGGTTCGTCAAGTATGAGTATTCGGGCATTTTTATAAATTGCACGGGCGAGCAGAAGTCGCTGCTTTTCTCCGCCTGATAATTCGGTTCCGTCTTTATTTATTGATTTGTCAATTGTCGTATCAGTACCGGCAGATAAAGAATCAATTTTCTTACCGAAACCCGAAAGCCGGACGGCATTGTCAAGCTTTGTACGATCTATTTTCTCTTTGTCGCACACTCCGATGTTTTCGGCGATTGTAATCGGCAGTATACTTGAAAACTGGAATATCGCCGATATTATCGAATAATATTCCTCGCGGTTATATTCGTTTATCTCATGTCCGTTTACAAGAATTTTTCCGAAGGTCGGCGTGTATAGTCCGCAGATAAGCTTGACGAGCGTAGTCTTTCCCGCGCCGTTGAGTCCCACGATAGCTAACTTTTCTCCATCATGTATTGTCAGATTGATGTTATCAAGTGTGGGTAATTCCGCTTTTGGATATGTAAACGAGACGTTTTTAAGATGTATCTCAATAGGCTCACCCACAGCTGGCAGCGGAATGCCTTTTCCGTGATTGAATTTATCGGGAATTTCAAGATACTCGCGATAGTCGCAGATTTGCAGACTTGCATTGTGTATTGCTGACCATCCCGACAATATACCGGAAAACCAACTTGAAAAGCTCGATATTGCAGAAAAATATAGCACAAAATCCCCGGCGGATATATCGCCTTCCACAGCTCTCCATATCAGATAAACGTAAGCTGCTCCGTCACGAAGCAGTGCCACGACAAAATCGACGAGAGAGACGAAAAAGCTTTTGTTCTCTAAATCAAACAGCAGGCCTTTGTATTTTTTTGCGGTCATACCGGAAGCTTCCGTCAGGTGTTTATCCATTGAAAATAAGCGTACATCCTTTGCAATATCAAAATTTAGAGATAAAAACGCAAAATAACGGAGCCTGCGCGACTCAATTTCACGTTCATCTTTTGTCCTGTGCGAATAATTTCGAAGCCATTTCTGAGGTAGATAGTTGATAAATGTAGTAGCCATCAGAATCAGAATAATCAGCGGATTGAGTGTCGACAGAATTCCACCAAACAGGATAAAGCATATTATGTTGATTAGCAGCCCCGATAAGGTCGAAGGCAGCGTCGCCGTAGCGGTATGATTATTGTTTACGGCTTTATTTGACTTACCGTTTAAAGTTTGAATATTCGGGTCTTCAAGATACTCATAATCAAGCGACAACTTTTTTTTCTCACGCAATATTGAAAAATATGACCATGTATCACAATCGTATTGCTGCTTTTGAGCGTCAATTCCGTTGTTTACAAGGTCGCACAGCAGCTTTGCGGCGAATATTCCGATAATGACGAACGCAATTTCCGTGAAAACATCGCTGAACTCAAGCAGGTCGAGGATGATTTTCGGCGTATACATGGATATCACGGTCGCGAGAATGCTGAACGGTATTCCGGCGATGACCATGTAGATGACCTTGCTTTTGAAACTGAACAGCGTTTTGTAATAGAAAACGAGATTTTGTCCAAGCGAATAAAGCGGTTTCTTTTTCGGCTCTTTTTTAACTTTATCTTTCTTCATTTTGCTCACCTCTTACCGCTATAGTATCATTTATCACGTCAACCGTGTCGATTCTTGCACGAATGGTACGTTTTCGAGCACGAATGGTAAATTACAGCGGCAGCATAACCTCGGTGGCGAACACGCCGTCCTCATTCTGACGGTTGACATAACCGTTATATTTGTCCGCAATGCGGTCAACGCGCATAAGCCCGAAGCCGTGACCGCCGCCGGTTTTGGTGGATAGGTAGTTTTTACCGGACTTTTTAAGCTTACCCGAAACGAAATTCGATACTGAAATATAAAGCTGCCCTTTGAGTATGCCGATATACACACGAATCCACGAATCGCGGTTGTCAATCATACAAGCTTCCATGGCGTTGTCGAGCAGGTTGCCGATAATGACACACAAGTCAATTTCCGATATTTTCAGATCATCCGGTACGACAGCTTTCGCCTGAACCGCGATGTTCTTTGATTTAATCAGCGACAGTTTGGAGTTGAGAATCGCGTCTATCATCACGTTTCCGGTTTTGATGACCGTGTCGATCTGAGTCAGGTCGTCATTGAGTTTTAGTAAATATTCCTTTGTTTTGACTTCGTCGCCGGAAAGTGCGATCAGCGTCTGAATATGATTGTGGTAATCGTGCTGCCAGCCGCGCATGGTGCGGTAAATATTCTGTACCTCGTCGCAGTGTTTTGTGATGAGATCGTTTTGATATTCGGCTATGCGGCAGTCGATCATCCAACCGAAAAGCAAATTTAACAGTCCCATCACATATCCCCCCTGAAATAGCGGATAAACGCTTGATTCACAGCATCGTAATTTGCGCGTGAAAGCAATATTTTTACACCGTTGTCAAGCGTGATTTTTGTTTTCCCGATACTTTTTATATATCGAATTCCGACAATATAGGAGCGGTGACAGCGGATAAATCCGTCACCGAGCAGCTTCTCGAAATCTGTGATGCTTGATTTGACTTTAAATTTATCATTCACCGTTATAACCGAACAGGAGTGGGCGAAGGCTTCAACCGAAATAATATCGCCCACATCAACTCTAACAGC
>JAQVWU010000255.1 GCA_028709565.1 Eubacteriales bacterium | reverse complement strand
GGTTATAATCGGAAAAAATGATTTTCTGTTTAACACGTCAGCTGACGGTTACGATTATATAGCCGATTTCAAAGGAAAATATGCGTTTACCGATGATGAGCTTGATCGAATATATAACGCCCTTAACAAACGCCGACTCGCCTACGCAAATAACGGTATATATTACCTGGTTGCCGTGATTCCGAACACGCAGACGGTTTACCCGGAAAATATGCCGCCGGAATACGGAACACCGGGCGACAACACGCGCCTGAAGCAGCTTTCGGAGTTCATAAGACAAAAAGGCGGTATAAACTTTATCGACCTGACTGAAACGCTTATATCGGCAAAAGAAGAGGGACAGTTATATAACAATACCGATAATTCTCTGAATGCGCGGGGTGCGTATTATGCGTATACGGGAATTTTCCACCAACTGCCGGAAAAAATGCGTACCAAAAATAAAATCAATACCGACATAATTGACAAATTAACGGAGACAAAAACCGAAGGGCTTTCACTTGCGGGGATTGCCGGAGTGGATATAAAGAACAACACGGTTTTATTGAATACAACAGACGAAGATATTATGTATTCGATTATGGGAAACAAAGAGCTGCTTTTATCCACCTATGTAAAAATCGGGTATAAAAGCGAGATCCCGACCGTTCCGGCTCTGCTCATAGAATTGGAATATGAATCCGATTTGGATAATTTTTTGCCTTATTTCTCCAGCACATACGGCAGCGCGGGTTATAAAATCAACTATATGTACAGCAAAAGCGCCGTTAACTCGGTGGCACCTAAAGCCGTTGTGCAGATTATCAGGGAAGACAGGCTGTCAACATTGCTTGATGAGGAAATAAATGCGTCGTATAATGCTGCAATGAAACCCGGTGACGATCCGACCACCTCCATGACACCGATACTGCTGTCTACTGTTATGACCGATAAAAAAACGGCATGTATCATAGGCACCGTTGAAGCGGGTTCACTGATAACGGTATCAGGTTCAACCTTCGAAACATTTACGGCATATCCGCAGCACGAACGTTTCTTTATTCCCATAACCCTCAAAAAAGGGCAGAAGGATACCGTGACACTGACAGCGTCTGTTGAAGGTAAAAGCATCAGCAGCGCTCTTGAAGTTCCCGTGGCATACTCGGAAGGTGCCGGCCACTTAACGGTATTTGCAGGCAAAGACTCGCAGCTGCATTACCCCGATACGCTGGCTGATTATTATTGTACCAATTTATTTACCGATAACCAGCTGGCAAAAATGGAATCCAGGCTTATGAAAAAGCTTGACAAAATACGCGGCGCCGCCGGTAAAGAAACAAAACTGCTGTTTCTTATCCCTCCGGATGCCATTACAGCGTATCCCGAAACGGCAACCGATGAAATGACAGAAAAGAAAACATCCGATTACTCACGTTTAATGCAGATAGAGGATTATTTTGCCGATAACAGCGATATTATTATAATTAATCTGACCGATACAATTCATGAGAATAAAGATAAGGGCAAACTGTATTATCAAACCGATACACACTGGAATACACTGGGTTCATATTTTGGTTATTATAAAATGATGCAGGTGATTGCCGAAGAATTTCCGGCTGCGGCGCCGCGTGAATTATCGGAATATAATGTATATCAGCAATACGAAGCGGGGGGAGACCTGGTCAACTTCCTGGGGGTGAGTCCCGGAACGGTAAGCGAATACAAAATATTTTGCGTACCGAATTTTACAAACCGCGCGACCATAACCAATTATTTTACCGGTTCATCAAGCTACACATACAGTGATCAGATTAAATGTGTTGTAGACAACAAGGATTTGCCGAACGCTATCATGATATGCGACTCATTCGGCTCGGCGCTGCTCGATTTTATAACCGACGCATTCGGGTTATTTGTCCGTCAGTCAATGTGGGAATACAAAACCGATCTTAACTTGATTGATGAGATACAGCCTGATTATTATATTCAGGTAATGGTTGAACGCAACATGGCTAACCTTGTTGTAGGCTGATAGATTGATTTGATAATAATAAATAAGTGCCTGACATGGATGCCGTTCATGTCAGGCATTTATAATTTTAATATAAAACAAACAATCTAAAACCATCTAAACAATCTTATAATATATTTTAATGATATATATTGATTTTTAATTATATTTTGTTATAATGGGTATATATTTATAAGGAGGTATACAGCATGAAAACAAAATTGTATGTTTTTTTCTTCTTATCATAATTCTGCTGACATCATTTATAATTGGCTGCGCGGATGAAAAGACAAGCACCGCGGCTTCCGAAACCGTTTTAAATAACGAAACAGCTGAAGTGACCGAATTCGAGCCCGATCTGCCGGAAACCGATTTTGAGGGAGAAACCGTTAATTTCCTGACCGAGGAAAACCCCGGATACGAATGGTATACATCTAAAGAGATCTACGCCGAAATGCAGAACGGTGAATTATTTAATGACGCTGTTTACTCCCGGAACCTGATAATAGAAGAACGGTTTAATGTCGAAATAACACAGAGCCGTCTGCAAAATGCCACTAATGCCGCCAGAAAATCACTGATGGCGGGAGAAAACGAATATGATGTGATTATGCCCTATATGAACCCGGCGATATCCCTGCCCCAGGAGGGACTTTTGCTTGAGTTAAGTAAGGTACCCTATTTGGCCCTTGACAATCCCTGGTGGGATCAGCGTGCCAATGAAAACCTGAAAATGAACGGAAAACTGTTTTTTACCACCGGTGACATAAGCATTCTGGACAATGAGTGCACTATGGTTATGTTTTTTAATAAAAAACTTATCGGCGATTTCAGCCTTGATAATCCCTATGAACTGGTCAATACCAATAAGTGGACACTGGATAAAATGTTTGAAATGTCCTCGGGCATTACAAATGATATAGACGGTGACGGTAAATTGACACATGCGGATCAATGGGGATTGTCCTGCGCGTCAAACGCCCCTCATTCCTTTTACTTTGCGGCGGGCGAACGTATAGCTGCAAATAACAGCGAAGGGCAGCTCGAGCTTGTTATGAATAACCACCGCGCGGCGAATGTTATAGATAAAATTATGTCAATCTGCCTGGACCCGTCTGTTCTGTCTGATCATACCGGCGGATCGGGATTCGACCGGGTAAGTATCATGTTTAACGACAGCCGCGTCCTGTTTGTTACCTTTGCCCTTGTCGATATCAACGGACTGCGGGACGCAGAATTTGAATTCGGAATATTGCCGTATCCTTTATACGATGAAAGCCAGTCGGAATATAACTGTCTTATAAGTACCGGCATTGTTCCCGCCCTGTCTGTTCCGTATAATTGCGCGAAGCCGGACGCTGTAGGAGTCGTGCTCGAATCAATGGCTTATTATTCGGTGGATACCCTTACCGTAGCCTATTATGACAACGCGCTGAAAACACGTTATGTCCGCGACGAGGAATCCGGAGAAATGCTTGACATCATATTTGCCACGCGTGTATATGACCTGGGTTTTATCTTTGATTGGGGCGGAGCGGGGAACCTGATATATAACATGTATATGAAGAAAAACAACAGTATTGCCTCAGCTTATGCTGCAATTGAGGAAAAAGCCAATGCCGCTATGAACAAAACAATAAACGCCTTCAACGCGATAACCTGACGGTTTTATTATCAAAGCTAAAGAGATATATTTTATAAATAAAAGAAGAATAAAACGTAGAATAATATGGAGAAGAATATGAAAAAAATCAGAATCGGTGTTTTCGGTGCATGGCGCGGCAATGCTTATCTAAGTGTATTAAACAGGCTCGACAATGTTGTTATAACAGCTATATGCGATAAAAATCCTGCGCGTACCGAAAACGCGCTGGCAAATTGCCCCGATGATGTAAAAGTGTTTAGTGATTTTGACGCATTCATCGGGAGCGGCATGGATGCTGTTGTATTATGTAATTATTTTCATGAACACACCCCTTACGCCATTCAAGCCATGGAGAAGGGAATCCATGTGCTGAGTGAAACAACGGCAGCCGCGACACTGAAGGAATGCGTGGAATTATGCCGCGCAGTTGAAAAAACCGGTTGTACCTATGTGCTTGCCGAAAATTATCCGCATATGAAAGGATGTACCGAACTAAAGCGTATATTTGACACCGGGACAATCGTCAGCGTTATTTATGCCGAAGGTGAATATGTGCACCCCATGAGTGTTAAGGAAAGCCAAAATTACGCGCCTGAAAAATACCACTGGCGCAAATATATACCGCGTACATATTATCTCACCCATTCACTGGCTCCGCTTATGTATATAACAGACACAATGCCCGTTAAAATTATCGGGAAAACGGTATTCGATCCTTCATATTCGATTGAACGCCGCCGCATGTGCGCCGATGTTGCCGGGATAATGTTATGTGAGATGGATAACGGAGCGTTATTCCGCATCAGCGGGTCCAGCAGTTTCGGTCCGCACGGCAACTGGTACCGCATCGGATGTATAAACGGAGGAGCGGAAACGGTACGCGGTTCTGACGATCAGGTTCGCGTCGTGTATAATTCCTGGAACGTACCGGACGGGTATGAGCAAAATTCAACATATAAAGCCGGATGGGGCAGCGCCGAAAATACTGCGCTCGCCGAAAAAGCAGGGCACGGCGGCGGAGATTTTTGGACCGTGTATAATTTTATACAATGCCTGCTGGGCAAACAAACCCCTTATTTCGATGTATATCGTGCAACAGGCATGAGCGCAGCCGCTGTTTTAGGCTGGTACAGCGTGCTGGATAACAGCCGTCAGATTGATATACCCGATTTCAAAAAAGAAGATGTTCG
>JAQVWU010000254.1 GCA_028709565.1 Eubacteriales bacterium | reverse complement strand
CCCCCAGTTTGTCGAGGATATGCGCAGGGGGCTTTTCAGTTATGAGGCGCTGAGAACCCGCCTTACCGCCGGCAGATTTATGAAGGACGGCATGAAAGATATGCAGGGTCCGCTTATGTATCTAGACAAGCTGACCCATGAAGAGATATTCCTGCTGCTGAAAAAGATAGGTGACCTGCACAGCCGGCAGTACGATTACTCCTTGGTGTTATCGGACGGGGAGCTGCTCGCTTTTATGCAGATTGTCGCAAACAGGCTGGGCGCCGACGAGCTGCTGACCCCCCGCGAGGTAATCCGCGATTTTATAGGCATTCTGAATTACATGCAGCAAAATCCGTCGTCTGTATTTTTAAATCTCATCGGCGCCCAGGAGCTGTTCAAGATTGATTGTAAAGAAGAAAACGAAGATGAAGAAAACACGGAAAACACCGAAGAGGGAGCGGCTGAGTTTACGTTATGAGCGGGGTTTTTTCGCGGCTTGCGCCCTTTATACAGGAATACATCTACGCCCATAACTGGACCGAACTGAGGGATATTCAGGTGGAGGCGTGCAAGGTCATATTTGAAACCGACCTTCATCTGCTGCTCGCCTCAGGTACCGCGTCGGGCAAAACCGAAGCCGCTTTTTTGCCCGTTCTGACCGATATAACCGAAAACAAATGCGACAGTATCGCCGTATTGTATATAGCGCCGATTAAAGCGCTGATAAACGACCAGTTTGAGCGGCTCAACGACCTGCTCAAAGAGGCCGATATCAAAGTCTGGCACTGGCACGGCGATGTATCCCCGACGCATAAAAGAAACATGATAAACAATCCGTCTGGCATACTGCAGATAACTCCGGAATCGCTGGAGAGTATGCTGATAAACAAAGCCAATGAACTGACCAGACTGTTCGGCGACCTGCGATATATAATAATCGATGAGGTCCATTCTTTTATGGGTCAGGACAGGGGTCTTCAGATTCTTTGCCAGCTCGAAAGGCTGAAGCGTTTTCTGCCCTCCCGCTGCAATCCCCGCCGCATCGGACTCTCGGCTACCCTGGGCGATTACGCCGCGGCGGAACACTGGCTCGCCTCGGGCACCGACCGCGGGGTAATCACACCGCCGGTATACGCTTCGGGACAGAAGATCAGACTTGCGGCGGAGCACTTCTACGAACCGCAGGAACCGGAAGATGAAGAAACCGAAACTGAAAATCCCGTTTCCGAAACGGTCTTTGAAACCCCCGATTATATCAAATCCACGGCTTACTGGGAATATCTGTATGAAAAGACCCTTGATAAAAAATGTATAATATTTACCAATCTGAGAAACGACGCCGAAGCGGTCATATCCATGCTAAGGCAGATAGCCGAGCGGAGAGGTAAGCCGGATGTTTATCATGTTCATCACGGCAGCATCTCCGCGTCACTGCGTGAAGGCGCCGAATTTGAGATGAAGGAATCGGCCGGTCCGGTTGTTGTTTCGGCAACCTTAACGCTGGAAATGGGGATTGACGTGGGCAGACTGGAGTCCATTTTCCAGATCAACGCCCCCTATTCGGTCTCAAGCTTTTTACAGCGTCTGGGCCGCTCAGGCAGACGGGGCAATGCCGCCGAGATGTGGTTTTTGTGCAGAGAGGAGCGTCCGTCGGGTGTTCCGCTCCCTCCGGCTCAGATTCCCTGGAGACTGCTGCAGACAATCTCGGTAATTCAGCTGTATCTCGACCGTCGATGGGTTGAAACGCCCCGCCGGTTATACTATCCGCTGAATCTGCTCTACCATCAGACCATGAGCGTTATAACCTCCATGGGCGAGATTGAACCCTCCGCTCTGGCAAAAATAATGTTGAATATGTCCCCCTTCAGGCATATCGGCGAGGATGATTACCGGATTCTGCTCAATCATCTGATTAATATACAGCACCTGCAGCTGCTGGAGGACGGCGGTATTATAATCGGCCTTGCAGGCGAGAAGATAGTCAACAGCTTTAAGTTCTACGCGGTTTTTGCCGAAGAGGAAGAATTCAGCGTCATGGCTGAATCCAGGCAGATAGGCAAAATCGAAAAATCACCTCCCGTGGGAGAACGCCTGACCCTGGCGGGCAGGACCTGGGAGGTGCTGGAGGTTGACCCGAAAAGAAAAACGGTTTTTGTCAGAATGATCAGAGGCCGGGTTAAAACATATTGGGCGGGCGGCAATTTTAAAACGGACGTCGAAATCATCGCCAATATAAAAAATCTGCTCACGGAAGAACGGGTTTATCCCTATCTCCAGAAGGGAGCGCGGACAAGACTAAGCGAAGCGAGATATCTGACAAAGAACGCCGGTATCGATAAATACAATATCGTCAGCCTCGGCGGCCGCACCGTCTGTATCTTCCCCTGGGCGGGCAGCATCGAATTCTGCACCATACTGATGCTGCTGCGGAAATTTATGGCTCATCGGATTGATATCAAAAGCCTGGGAGGCTTCAGACCCTATTATATCATCTGTAAGCTGACCGACGGTTCCTGCGAAGACCTGCTGCGTGATTTCAGGGATCTGCTGCACCGCGATATCGACCTCCTCTCGGTTTTATCGGATGACGAGGTGCTCGAACTGAAAAGAGGTTATGATTACAAACCGCCTAAATACGATGAATTCATACCCGTTTATCTGCAAAAAAAAGCGCTGATAGCCGATTATATCGATTTGGCAAGCCTTTCTCAAAGCGTTGACGGCTGGGTCTGTACCGATGACACATAAAATAAAACATCATGAATAATTCTGACCGGGGTGCGTCGGCATTCAGCCGGCTCTCTCCCTTTATACAGGAATATATATACAGAAACAACTGGACCGAACTGCGCGGTATTCAGGTGGAAGCCTGCCGTGTCATCTTCGATACCGGCTGTCATCTGCTGCTCTCTTCGGGTACGGCTTCGGGAAAAACGGAGGCCGCGTTCCTGCCTGTTATGACACAGCTGTTGAACGACCCCCCGCTCTCGGTCGGGGTTGTCTATATAGCCCCGATGAAGGCGCTTATTAACGACCAGTTTGCCCGTCTGGGGGACCTTGTGTCGGAATCGGGCATCGCGCTCTGCCACTGGCACGGCGATGTATCCAGAAGCCAAAAGGAAAGATTCATGAGGGAACCGTCGGGTATCCTTCAGATTACCCCCGAATCGCTGGAAAGCATGCTCCTGTCCAGGGGCAACGACCTCACGCGTATATTCGGCGACCTGAGGTTTGTCATTATAGACGAGATGCATGCTTTTATGAATTCGGACCGGGGCACACAGGTCCTGTGTCAGCTCGAAAGGCTGCAGCGTTATATGCGCGGCATACCCCGGCGCATCGGCCTGTCGGCTACCCTCGGCGATTACGAGCTGCCGAAAAAATGGCTGGCGGCAGCCACCGGAATCCCGGTGGAGGTTCCTCTGACCGACGCTCCCCCTCAGAAGATACGCCTGTCGGTGGAGCACTTCACAAAACCGCTGCTGGAGGTCGACAACAAGCTGTATACCGACCCCTCAATGATATATATTTACGAGAAAACCCTTAACAAGAAGGCAATTATCTTCGGAAACGGCAGACCCGAACCCGATGCCGCCATTGCCGCCATGCGCTATATAGCCAACATGAGGGGCACCGATGATGTATACTATGTTCATCACGGAGCCATTTCCGCCACCCTGCGCGAGGAGGCGGAAAATCTAATGAAGGAATCGGAGGGGCCGGTTGTAATCGGCGCCAATGTCACCATGGAACTGGGCATAGATATCGGAAGACTCGAGCGGGTTATTCAGCTGGGCGCTCCGGTTTCGGTTTCCAGCTTCGTGCAGCGGCTGGGCAGGACGGGCAGACGGGGCAATCCCGCCGAGATGTGGTTTGTCGACTGGGAGAACGACCCGGGATTAACCCCGGGACCGCTTGAACGGATTCACTGGCGACTGCTGCATATCATTGCGATTATACAGCTGTATGCCGAAGAAAAATGGATAGAACCGCCCAAGCTGCTCAGATACCCGATGAGCATGCTGTATCATCAGATTATGAGTGTAACCGCGGCGGCGGGCGAGCTCTCACGCGGGGCGCTGATATCATCGGTGCTGTCCCTTTCCCCCTTCCGTTCGGTGTCGCCGGCAGGCCTGTCCGCGCTGATCGGCTCGCTGCTTGAATGCGGCCATCTGCAGCAGATGCATGAGGGAGGCATTATAATAGGGCTGGAAGGCGAAAAGGTTGTCAATTCCCATGAGTTTTTCGGCGTCTTCCCTACCGAGGAGGAGTGGGCGGTCATGCACGGTTCACGGAAAATCGGACATGTGGAGGAGCCTATCTATATAGGCGAATATATAACGGTCGCCGGATATAACTGGCTGGTCTGCGGCGTCGATCAAAAGCGCCTGCTGCTGTTCGTGCAGCCGATGCCCAAAAACCTGCGCTTTTTATGGCCCGGAGACCGGGCGCTGGTCCATGACAGGATTATTAAACGCATAAAGCAGGTGCTTTTTGAGGACACCGAATATCCGTATCTGAGCCGCACGGCAGCCGAATGCCTGAAGCAAAGCCGTAACGACGCGCGAGCAGCGGGGTTTGACAGATATAATATCATGGAATTTGAAGACGGTTCGGTAGGGATACTGCCGTGGATGGGACACAGAAATTATCATACGATAAAAAACATGATGCCTTATTATCTCAAAAGCCGTTTCGGTATGCGGAAGATATTCGGCATGCGTCCGTATTATATGAAATTCAAAAAGGACAGGGGCAGCGCCGCCGAAATTGCCAATGAGCTGCGCGCACTGCTGCCCGCTGCCGACCCCAAAGAATTTATACCGGTCAGATCGATACGCCTGATAAAAAAAG
>JAQVWU010000253.1 GCA_028709565.1 Eubacteriales bacterium | reverse complement strand
CTGTTACGCCGACCTTAACGGAAACGGTATCGCCGACGACGATGACCTCTACGCGTATGCTCTGCATACCGCCAACCTGACCGACCATCTCACCTACGACGCGGGCCTGAGGGTAACCGAACGCGACGAGGACGGCATGCCATATCTTGTACTTAACAACGAAAAGACGATAAACTTCACCGAAAAGATGTATGACCTGTTTTATAACAACGAGGGTGCGCGTGTTTACCCCGCCCATGCCGACACAAATAATGTGGTGATACCCGGCAAGCTCAAGGCCGACGAACTGCTCTTCGCGCTGGGATGGTTTCACACCTCCGAACTCCTGCGCGATATGGAGAGCGACTACGGACTCATCCCCTATCCGAAATATGACGATACACAGCAGACCTACCTTTCGCTTGTACATGATTCCGCGCTTGTATACTGCATACCGGTCACCTGTCCGAAGGACTCCATGGAAATGATATGCGCGGTTATGGAGGCGCTGGCGTTTGAGTCCTATCGCAGCGTGACATCCGCTTATTATGAGATAGCGCTTAAAGTCAAATATGTACGCGACAGCGACGATTTGGCGCTGCGTATTGTCGACATGATACACGCGGGCGCGACAACCGACTTTGCGTATCTCTATAATTACGCGCTAAACGGCGTAGGTCTTTTTATGCGCACCCTCATGGGCGGCAAAACCTCTGACTTCGCGTCCTATTATGCTTCAAACGAGGCAGCCGTAACCTCCAAATTCGACGAACTTATTTACTTATATACCTCCCTTGACTGATAACCAAACCAAAAAGCAAACCATATAAGAGCCGCAATACACTGCCGTGCCCGGTGTATTTGCGGTTTTTTTGTATTTATTCATTGACTTATGTTTAATAATGGAGTATTATTATATTGGCCCGGCAACAACGGGATTGTTTATGAAAATATAAAACGCGCTTTTGGGTAAACTGGTCTTAACTCGGATTTTATATACCTATCAGGGAGCATCTTTTGAAAAAATTAATTGCCGGTATTTTATTGTTATCGATTTTTTTCACCTCATGCGCTTATAACCCCATGCCGCCGGCTGCCCTTCCCGAAAACGCCGACGCGGAGCGGAGCCAGGACGCCGAAAGCAATATCGAAGACACCGGGGAAGCGTCCGAAACCTCCGAAACATCCGAAACTAAGAGAATTTCCTTTTTGGCTGCGGGCGATAATATCGTATACCGCGGAAATGTCGGCGAAGCGGCCAAATACGCTCTGCCGGGCGGACGCAAATACAATTTCTCACATCAGTATAGCGTGATAGCCCATCTTATCGCCGGCGCCGATATCGCCTTTGTCAATCAGGAAACACTGATGGCCGACGGATATGAATTTTCATATTATCCGCGGTTCAACGGCCCGCAGGATATGGGTCACGACCTGACTGATCTGGGATTTGATATAATAAACATCGCCAATAATCATATGCTGGACTGGGGCGCCCCTGCCCTGGGCCAAACCATCGACTTCTGGCGGAATCAAACCGAAGCGTTTATTATCGGCGATTATCTCAACGCCGACGAATACGAAAGTGTGAATATATATGAATGCCGGGATATTGACATTGCGTTTTTATCCTATACCTACGGCACAAACCTGGGTTTGACGGGTCCTTCGGATATCGCGATTCCCTATCTTAAAAAAGAAACGGTCACGCGTCAGGTAAGCGCTGCCCGTGAGGCTGCCGATCTGGTTATTGTTTCGGTACACTGGGGCAATGAAAATCACTTTCAACCCGATGCCTCCCAGATTGAATACGCGCAGCTTATGTGCGACGCTGGCGCCGATGTCGTTATCGGTCATCATCCCCATGTAATCGGTCCCGTAGTCTGGCTTGAGGGCAAAGACGGTCACAGAATGCTGTGCGCATATTCACTGGGCAATCTGGCCGCCGAAATGGCTCATGATTATAACATGGTCGGGGGTCTGCTGACCTTTGATATCATCTCCGAAGACGGTCAAAAACCGTATATTGCCCAACCTGTGCTCATACCCACCGTCTTCTATTTTAATATTTCCTTCAGAAACAACCGCGTATATCTCATGCGGGACTTTACCGAAGATATGGCAGCCGGTCACGGCATAGGTTTTTACGGAAACCATATGACGGCGCAAAAGTTGAAATCATATGTAACCGACACCGTCAGCGAAGAATTTCTGCCCGACTATATAAAATAAAAACCTTTATAAATTATACAAACAGGGGAAAACATGAATCCGTGCGATATTATTATATATATCTGTCCCGATGACGGCGCACAGGACTCCGATACCCGTATCTGCCGTTTTTCACGGGCCTTTCTCGCTCAGACAGGGCAGACCTGCGTATCGGAACCGGTTATATTCCGTCCGGTTTCGGGACGGCCCCGCTTCACCGAAGACGGCCTGCCCTATTTTTCGGTATCCCACAGCGGCGATTTATGGGCCTGCGCGGTATCCGGCCGCCGTGTCGGGCTGGATATACAGCGTGTCACCTGCGAGCGCAATGTCCCCGCCATATCGCGGCGTTTTTTCCATCCCGAAGAAATTGCCTAT
The DNA here is from genome assembly GCA_028709565.1 of Eubacteriales bacterium. GTDB lineage: Bacteria > Bacillota > Clostridia > Oscillospirales > CAG-272 > JAQVWU01. The sequence goes on along the minus strand of JAQVWU010000253.1, from coordinate 2,289 downwards.
CTTGAGCAAAACGGCTACAACGGCTTTTTTTCGGTCTGGACGGCTAAAGAAAGCTATGTAAAATACACGGGTGACGGCATTGATGAGTGCTTTTCCGGTTTTTCAGCCGTGCGCGGTTCCCGGCTATCCGACAATATCGACGGTTTGCGTCTCAGTCACCTGGAGTTTGACAGCGCGTATGCCATGTGTGTATGCTACGACGGCTCCGGCGAAGCCTGTATCCGGGTGGTTAAAAATGCACAGACGATAAATATTTATACATAAATAAAAATATATTTCAATTTGTTATTGCAATTTACAATTATATATAGTATAATATCCATAGTTGCGACATAATGCTATAATTTTCCGCATTATGATTCCGTATTGGCATACTCAGAGGTAGAAATGATTGTAAATATGCTTTTGGCGATGTCATGGGCAAAAATCAGAGATTACCGTTTAAAACCCCTCTTGAAAGCATATACGCTTTATCCGTATCTGTGTGTTGAACTTTTTTATTTGTTTTTGCAGTTTAATATACTTTTGGACAACTACTTCTTTGTGCAATACACACCGTATTTCCGGAACCTGCATTTATACGCTCTTATGATCCCCCTATTTTATTATAAAATATATAAGCCGGGAATTATCGGCTCGGGATTGATTGTTCTCGGTACATTATCCAACAAATTCGTTATGGCGCAGAACGGCGGAAAGATGCCTGTCTTCGCATCCCTTTCGAAATACACCGGCTATTATAACGAATCTGCAATGGGAGTTGCCGATGATATTCATATAATCGGGACGGAACTGACCAGGTATAAATATCTGTCGGATTTTATAGATATCGGCTGGAGTATTTTGAGTATCGGTGATTTATTGATTCATTCCTTTACCTTTATAGTAATCTATTATACAATAAAGGCGCTGAACAAAAAAACATAAAACATGTCGGGGGATTCTGTCAGTGGAAATAGTTAAAATTATTGTTTTCGAGTATATATTCGGATATATCCTGCAGGGATTCAGTTTTACCCTCGGTATATCCGCCTTCAACAGACAAAAAATCGATTTTAAAAAGTATATTTTCGTGAGCATTGTTTTATCCGCTTTCATTTTTTTGGTAAGACTGCTGCCCATCAGTTTTGGTGTGCACACCATATTGAACCTGTTGTTTTTATTTGCTATTTGTGTTCTGTTTTTGAAAATGCCTATCTATGCCACAATACGTTCTACATTGATTGTAACGGTGCTGCTGCTGCTCAGTGAAAGTCTGAATGTGGCTGTAATGATCGGTATTTTAGGTAACGATGAATTTAACCGCAGGATGCTGATACCTTTGGAAAAAGCGATAATCGGTCTACCGGGCGCCCTGATATTTTCCCTGATAATTTTCGTTTTTTATATCGTTCTTACTCGGTCAAAGAAACAAAGCGGCGGATAACGGCAAACAGCATGTATTTTTTATGTTTTTATAATTTAACGAAAGGTTTGTTAACGTGGAAAAGCTGGCGCGTACAATGGCAGAAAAGATAGCGGTCCATATGCAGTATGACGACGATAAAAAAGCGGTGATTGCCTATGGTCTGACAGCCATATTTCAGATGACTGTATTGTTGATAATAATTGCGGTTATAGGTGTTGTTTTCGACTTTCTGTATGAAAGTCTTATAATATTTATCGGCGTCGGAATTATCCGCAAGTCAACCGGAGGCGCTCACTCGGAAACCATGTACGGATGTATTCTGATCAGTGCTCTGTCGGTCGCGATGCTGGCTTCGCTGTCAAGATACATACTGTGTTTCAAAATGAATATCATCTTAAACCTAAGTATATCTGTATTTATATATCTTTTAGGATTGATTGTTTTTTACCTCAAAGTGCCGATTGATTCACCCAACAAACCGATTGTAAAACCGAAAAAAATCAAACGCCTTCGAAAACAGAGCTATATTTTAGTTATCGTTTTTTTTATGATTACCGTTGTAGTTATATTTTTGGCTGAAAACTTCAGTCGCTTTTACAGTCTTGCGGTAAGTCTGAGACTGACTATGATGTGGCAAATGTTTACCCTGACCGATTTCGGCATCAGATTTTTCGAAAAGATAGATTTACATTTTAAACCCGCCTGAAATTTTATCACAGCCGACATTTCCCATAAAAATCGTATACAGAATTATATTATATATAATTACGTATAATCCGCGAGGCATTGTAAAGTAAATATGAAAAACTGGCACGACAGATCATAGAATAGCATCAAATTTCGCCTGATAGATCGTAAATGCTCGTTTGCGAATAGTCAAG
>JAQVWU010000252.1 GCA_028709565.1 Eubacteriales bacterium | reverse complement strand
TATTACTCCACATTATAATTAACAACGCTTTATTATTCGCTGAAAGGATATAATAAATTGACAGTACGCGAAAGATTCAAAAACATTTTAAATTTTAAGGAAGTGGATATGCTGCCCCGTATAGAATGGGCGGCATGGTGGGGAGACACCCTGAACCGGTGGAAGACCGAAGGACTTGACCCTTCATTCAATACCGAGCAAACTCTCGAATATTTTGATATGGACAATCTGATATGTATAGGCATCACGCCGGCAACCCCTCCGGGCGTTATCCAATGCGAAGCCGATTATCGGAAAATCAAGGAAAACGCATATTCGGACTCTGTTATTGAACGTTGCCTGGAACCCGTCAAGCACTTATTACAAAGTTATAAAAACGGCGATTTCGCCATGCGTATCTGGCTTGACGGTTTCTTCTGGTATCCGCGAAAACTGTTCGGGATTGAACAGCATTTCTACGCGTTTTACGACTTTCCCGAATTGATGCGCGAAATAAACGAGGATCTGGTTGATTTCAACATACGCGCCGTTAACGCGCTGTATAATCTAAACACACCGGAACTTATCGGCATAGCCGAAGATATGTCTTATAATCATGGTCCTATGCTTTCATATAATCTTTTCAAGCAATTTATCTCGCCTTATTATATTAAACTGGCAGCGGTGATTAAGCAGCGGGATACAAAACTTCTGATCGATTCCGACGGAGATATTACCGATATGATACCGTGGATGATTGAAGCGGGTATTGAAGGTGTATATCCGCTGGAACGACAGGCAAACGTAGATATTGTCCGTATACGATCCGAATACCCGCGTTTTCTGATGATGGGAGGGTATGACAAGATGGTGATGCCCCTGGGCGAAGAGGCTATGAGGGCGGAATTCGAACGTGTTATGCCGGTTGTTAAAAGCGGGGGATATATAATGTCTGTAGATCATCAGACACCCCCGGGCGTGTCTCTTGAAAATTACCGCATATATGCGCGGCTGTATAACGAATACGCGCGTAAGATTTGATAATAAATAAAAATCATGAATTATGAATTTACCGAACATAATGAAAATGTCCGGCGCATCTGGGCAAGCTTTCATGCCGGAAAACCGGAACGGGTTCCCGTTATTCTGGGCGTCAACCCGCGATATTGGTTGCTCAATCCCGCGTTGAACACCGAAAAAATCAGTTTTGCCCGTTACAGTATAGACGCGGATTGTATGGCGGATGTTCAGCTGAAGTTTTTTGATTATATACGCCATAATCTGTACGCCGACCACGAAATGGGGATTCCTGAAAACGGATGGCATATCTATGTCGATCTGCAAAATTATTATGAGGCTGCCTGGTTCGGTGCGGATATTGAATACGGTGAGGGCAACTGTCCTTCATCGGCTGTGCTGCTTTGTGATGATAACAAAAACCTTTTGTTTGAAAGAGGTATACCCGACCCTTTCGGAGGTTATTATCGAACCGCTTTGGGTATTTATGACAAAATGAAAGAGATGACGGGTTGCCGGGTCTATTCAAGCAAGCCTGTTGCCGGCGTCGGATTGCCTTCTTATCATACAGACGGTCCCATGACAGTCGCATGCAATCTGAGAGGCGCGAACGAATTCTGCCTTGATATATACGAAGACCCGGCATATGCCGAACAATTGCTGGACTATGTTACCGACGCGGCTATCATACGCATAAAAGCCTGGAACAAGCGTTTTACCGGCGCGGAAATTACAGACGGTTTTGCTTTTGCCGATGATTCGATACAGTTATTGAGCTGCGATATGTACCGGGATTTGATTCTGCCGAGGCATAAAAGACTCATATCGGCGTTGTCAAGCGGGAAAAAACCAAATTCTATTCATTTGTGCGGTGACGCCTCAAGACATTTTCAAATTATACGGGATGAACTTAATGTGACATCATTTGATACAGGTTATCCCATCAATCACGGAGAGGTCGTAAAGCAGCTGGGGCCTGAAATAACGGTAATGGGCGGTCCCTCAATGCCGCTGCTGCTCCACGGCACACCGGATGCTGTTGCGTCGGAATGCGCACGGATATTAAACGATGTTATGCCGTATACCATAAAGTTTATTATGCGGGACGCGAACAATCTTTCCCCCGGTGTATCACCCGAAAACGTCAGGGCAATGTATGACGCCGCAATGCATTACGGACGCTTTATTAAATAAAACCGATTAATCGAAATCAGTTACTGTTTTTTCGAGACTTTTTTGAACGCCCTGTTCCCGTTTAGCCCATAACGACGCAAAATCGCTGCTCTTGTTTACCATCAGCTCACGCATGATGTTCCACGGACTGCCAATCTGCGTATTATAAACAATCTCGAAATTGAACATAACGCCTTCACGGATCAGATCTAGCATTCTGACCGAATCGTCATCGCGGCTGTATTTAACTTTAAGCGCTATTTCAAAGTATGCCGGAGTGACGGTACGATAACTCTGGGCTGCCATCGCTTCCATTGTCGCGCCGACACACTCCTGATTCTGCACAGTGACAGGCATTGCCCAGATGGAAACACCGTCCTGTAAACGGGTTGAATAGCCATCCTGTGCTTCGTCAAATTTCGGGTAGGGCAGAATACCGTAATCGGAAGTCATATTTTTATAGAAGTCATAATAAAAATACAGATAAGACGGTGTGAACAGCGCCGTGTCATTGGGAAAGCTGTCGTATGCTTTAATATTGGTATTTACGAGTGCGCCGGGATTTTCATAGAACAAACGGTAAACTTTTTCAGCCAGCGCGCTGATTCTTTCGGCATTAATGCGGAGAAAGGGCAGATCGTTCTCATCGCGTTCGGTCATGGTAATTTTTGACCCCTGCATAAAAGAATCCGCGTCGTTCTGCAGTTCGCTGCCAACAAGAAGACCGACAACGTCACCTTCGTTGATTATACCGTCGCCGTTGGTATCTTCATAAATGAGAGAAGAGAGTTCATATAACTTTTCGATAGTCCATTTTCCGTCCAGCACCGTGTTATAAATACCGTCGATATTATAACGTTCGGCGATACCGAAGTTTATTGCAATCGAGTATGACGACGCGAGCATTGTCAGCGCGATGTCTCCGCAGAGGAAATATAGATTGCCTTTTAGTGTGAGATTATTGACAATGCTTTGTGCCCACCAGGGCTGCTCTGTTTCAATATAGGGTACCGAGAGTAGATTCAACAGGAGCTTTTCGGTGGACAGCACCGGAGCGGGTGCCGAATATCCGGCGATAATCTGGAATTCGTCATCATCCGATTGAATTGAAGAACGTATCTGGGTCAGAGCCGTGCCGTAATTCTGCCAGCCGTAGGGTGTGAAAGCCTCAATGGTTACCTTGAGGCGCTCCTCGACCATACGGTTGCGTTCATAAACGGCATCCTCAATTATGTCACCGGTTTGTTCGGAAGACAGTTCCAGAATAGCGTCGCCGTCGCCGCGGCCGTGAATTTTAACATTAGCCCCTTCAAAATCCAGATTGTCGGGGATATTGTCCTTATAATTCTCTCTGAGGGTCTCGTCACCTCCCATATCTTCAATGACCGGCGCATCGGTTTCTCCGGCGGGGCGGTCAGACTGAGCGGAACATCCCGTGATTACCGCTATAATCATTGCGGTTATAAGCAGAACAGAGGTATACCGTAGTTTCATATGTATTTCCTTTCAATATCATATAAATGGTCATACAAAGAGGGTTAACCTAAGATTCGAGATACACTTTTGATTTTAGCACATGGATTACTGTATGTCAAGGCAACGTCAGAAATTTATGACTGAATTTTGAACTGCAATTTTATTTATAAATATAAGCAAATACAATAACAGGTACAGCTTGCGGTTAATTTATTATTTATGGCAAAAATCGCTTGACATGTATTGATTCGGGTATTATACTTGCTGTAAGGCGTATCGTTATACAATATAAACATTCTGTTATTTTATTATGGAGGAATTGTGATCAAACCAAAACAGCCCGGCTTTTCGGCTTTATTACTGGTCATGTTTATACTTTTTCCGGTTATCGCAGGGTGTGCAAATCAAACACCGTCAGGTGCCAATCTGCCTGTTGAAAATACCGACACGGCGGATACAACAGAATCCGAAAAAACCCTGCCCGAACCTGTCCTCCCGTCACTGCAGCTGGACGGCAAGACCTTTACTATCCTCGCTTCCGACTGGTGCGCATACGACCCGCTAAACATCGACGACATTACCCGGGACGAAATCACCGGTGACACGCTGAATGACGCGATTTACGAACGGTATAAATACATAAACGAGGTTTACGACTGCGATATCGCATATGTGAATATAACGTTCAACACCCTTTTGAATGCACTGAAAAGCTCGGTGATGGCAGGCGACAACGCGTATGATACCGCCATTACCCGTTCCTCTGTGTATACCGCCATCATCTCCGCGGATCTGCTCGTGAATCTCGACGATGTTCCGTATATTAACTATGATGATCCGTGGTTTTACCGGCAGTCACTGAGCGCGTTGTCCGTGCTTAACAAAAATTACGGTATTGTTTCCGACCTGACCATGAATCAATATCTGCTTATTTTTTGCGCTTACATAAATCTGCAGATGATGGAAGACTATTCACTGGGCAATATCTACGATATCGTGAGCAGCGGGCTGTGGTCCCTCGACAAGATGGGTGAAATGTCGACCGACGTCGCGGCAGACATAAACGGAGACGGGCTTTATACAAATGAAGACCGTTATGGTATGACCTGGATTGTGGATGTACCCGAAGGACTTATCAACGCAGCCGGAATCTGCTATGGCATCCTGGACAGCGAAGGCATTCCTCAGATTACATACAATACCGAATCGGCTATAGAAACGATGCAGACAATTTATGAT
>JAQVWU010000251.1 GCA_028709565.1 Eubacteriales bacterium | reverse complement strand
TTCCATGCTGCAGCCTTCAACCGGTCCGCGGTTGGTGCCTGCGATGCGCCAAAAGTGGATCAATATGTCGCGGGGCAGTTCGGGGGATTTTGATATGTCGATATTCTCGTTCCACATCATTATGCGCCTGCCCAGACCCGAGATGATTTTGTATACCCTGCGCAGCATATAATAAAATATCTCTATATAATTGTCACGGTCCATACCCTCCCGTTCGCACAGCTCATGGCAGCGCGCACAGTCGTGCCAGGTCGGCCAGGTATACAGGTCAACCAGGTCACGCATGGCGATTTCGTCGGTGCCCACATGGATAATACCGCCGGGGAACAGTTCGGCTATTTCGGTATACAGTTTTTCAAGCATATCATAGGAATGCTCATTGCCCGCGCAGATGACAAAGGGGCTCTGTTTTTCATTCTCGGTTACGCAGCCCAGCTCCTCCATATCCTGCAGCAGCCGGTTCGCGTGACCGGGGAATTCGGCTTCGGGTATGCATTCGATACCGAGCATACCGGCAAAGGCGACAATCTCCCTGATTTCGTCTTTTGAATATTGTTTGCCGTCCGGGCCGCTCAGTTTGGGCAGCACGTCGGATTTTATAGCGTATCCGCCGCTGTCGGAGAGATGGATATGCAGGTAATTATACTTAACCATCGCCATTCTGATCAGAATTTCTTTGACCGTCTGCACCGGGATAATACCCCGCGCCGGGTCTATCATAAAGGACCGCATTTTTGAATCGGGCAGGTCTTGGATTTCGGCGACTGGGAACTTATAGTTGTCATCGCTTTTTGCCAGAAGCTGAGCGACCGACGCGGCGGCGTTTCTGGCTCCGGCAAATGAGCGGTAACAGACGGTCACTTGGTTGTTGTTTACGGTGATTTTGTAGTATTCATCTTCGCGGCTGACCGCAGGTATGCATTCGAATACAATATCCGCCGCGACGCGTTCCACCGTGAGTACCGGGACGGCGGGAATAAAATATCGAAACAGCTTTAAAGCCCTTTCTCCGGGGAAGTCGCAGGCATGAACGCGCAGTATACTGCCGAAGACGGCATATGCGCCGGTATATTTTTCATGTTTGGTCCGGGGAATAATCATGTCTTTTCACTCCGTTCATTTAATATTAATATGCCGGCTCAAAAACCACCTCGAAGGCCTCCGCTCCGCGTCCGGGGACCCGGCACTCAAAGCGGCGACCGCTGTGACTGACTTTAAAGCCGTAGTATTTGGTAAGGCAGCGGATTTCTTTGATCTCCCGTCCGAGGTCAATGGCCGGGTGATTGTAATAATAATCGTCGTTTGTCAAAATGACCTTGCAGGTGTCCGGACCGGTATGTATACATATGTATTTACAGACACGGCGTTCCGGTTCGGATACAATCCTCGGCGCCCCGGTTATCTCAATAATAAGGTCGCCGCACAGCCGCATGAACTGATCGGATACCGGGGCGAAGTCCAGCGGGTGGGTCCACAGCATCCCGACCTTTTCCATGGACAGGCAGGGGTCAAAATCGTATGTTTTGTCATTGTCGATCACGGTAAGTTCACGGCCTTTGCCGTCCAGCAACCACAGGGATATGTGCCCGAAAGGATTGTTTTCACGGGCGATTTCATGAAAGCGGATGTCAGGGGCGGCGCTTTGGCCGATTGCCAGCACGGCCCCGTTTTTGTAGCCCAGGATTTTATTCCTTTCGTCACCGTCAAGCAGGTCGAAGTTGGTCACCAGCAGGGGGCCCTTTGCGTAATCGAGCATATCTGTTCTTACTATGGTATTGACGGGAGCGCCGCTGTACAGCAGCTCGGAGAACAGCCGGTGCGTGGGGAGCCGGCGGTCGGAACAGAACCGGGCGAGTTCATTATCGAGTCTGCTGTCCGACCATACAAGGGCGGCGCCGGCGGTAGACATCGGCGAGGAGGTGAAGCCCGTTTCCCAGTTGCCCTTTATAAAGCTCCAGTCGGAAGCCGATAAACCGTCGGACAGGCAAAAATACGGACCGTCGGTTACCTGACGCAGACCCCCGGAGGTGACGATATAACTGTTGAGGTTGGACAGCACGTTTCGGGTCATGGAGGTGGGCATATGCTCCAGGACCCCCCACTGCTCCATGGTGTCGTGAACACTGGACAGGGGGGTTATCCGCAGATTGGGCATTGCGGCGCGGTTGAGCATAAGGGCCGCGAGGAATTCATAATGCACCCGTCTGCGCTGTCGGTCGGTCATGAGATAACCGTTGTCCCGGGAGGAGAGGATGGCCAGGCTTGGGGACACATCCTCCACCATACAGCCGTCGATACCGGCTGCCGCGACCGAACGATAGTCGACGCCGTAGCGATACATGGCTTCAAAGGGGTCCCGCGTCCAGGCGCTGTTAAAGATAGCCTCTTTACCGGCTTCACGCAGGCGGCGCATATATTTTTTATAAAAAGTCTCCCACCTCCCGGTATGGAATTTTATCCATTCGAGCCGGCGCTCCCTCCAAATATAACCGGCGGCGTCGGTTTCGTCCGGCGGAACGGCAATACCGCACTGCTCCAGCATGTCCGAAGTATAGTCGCCCTCCTGAAGGGATAAGCGGGGGGAGGATATCCCGTCGGCAATCTGTATGCCGTCAAAGCCGTAGTCACAGAGAACGGCTACCGTCTTTTCCTGCAGAATATCCTCAAACCATTCGTCGTCCCCGGTCCGCTTAAGCATGCTCAGCGCACCCCGGGACCCGCCGCGACTGGTTTCCATAAGATATTCTTTGTCTTTAAAATATTCGCATATCCGCGCTCCGTCCCTGTCATCCCAATATGAATACATATTGAAATAACTAAGATACACTTTAATTCCGTTGATGTGCAGTATGTCAATCAGCGCCCTGAGCTGCAGATTGGTCCAGTCCTGGCGTCTGCGCTCCGGGCTGTATTCATGCCCGCCGTAACTGGCCTCACACGCGGCCAGGGGCTTTTCACGGTCCAGGCTTTGGTGACTGATGACAAAACCTGTCCAGTATAGCAGCAGCGATATCCCGTCGGGTATAAAGCCGGCGCGACCGAGAAAGTCCGGGACGCCGAAATCGGCTTTTTCGTTGTCAAAGCCGGTCAGCTCTATCCAGCACCATTTATTCAATGTCTTATCTTCGAAAACACTCATGCAATACCTCGATTGTTGTATTATTTAATTAATATCGGTAAAAGAACTTACCGTTTTTTCAAGTTCCGCCAATGCCGAAGGTTCCGTTTTTTCATAGGTTGACACGTATGTATCGGTGCCGTTTATCGCCTGGCTGTTGATCATGACATGCATAAGATTGCTCCAGTTGAAGACGGCGCCGAGATCCATGGTCATAGAGTTTAATATTATATGGATGATTGCCTCAGACTCGTTGTCACGTGTATATTTTGTGACCAGGTGCCGTTCGATATATTCGGGTATGACCGAATGATATGATTCGGCAGCCATCGCTTCCAGAATAAATCCTATAGCTTCAGCGTCCTTTACATTTACAGGCACAGACATCATAGCCGCATTCCAGACGCTGAATATATGATGATATTCCGTCTGTTCCGGGTTGTATTTCGGAGAGGGAAGAATGCCGAAATCGGTATTCATACCCCGAAGGTCATCTATTTCCATCAGCGCGCCTTCGCGGAAGACATATCTGTTTTCAATAAAACCGTTTAAGTAATGGTCGACGTATGTATCCCAGCCTCTGTCGGCGCCGTAATTCTCGGCGATGGATATATCTTCGTTTTGCATTACCTTCATGACTTCGTTAATTATGGACAGCGACCGCTCGGTTCCTATGGTCAGATAGGGGACATCTTCAGTGTCCTTTTCGGCGATTTTACCTCCGGCGCCGACATAGAAGGTATAGGCGTTATAACCTTCGGTACAGTAGGGCAGCAGGTCGTCGTAGCCTATTATCCCGTCGCCGTCCAGGTCGACCGCCAGATTTTTCATCAGTAAGGCAAGGGTATCCAGGGTCCAGCTGCCGCCGTGAACCAGGTCATACATGTTTCCGAGATTGAAATCCTCAACCAGCTGCTTATTGAAGAGTACGCAATATAACCCGTCATACGGACCGAGCATATGAGACCCGTAGGTAAAATACAATTTATCGCAGATTGACATCTGAGCGTTAAACGCCTCGTTCCACCACGGGTTCGTAAAATCGATATGCGGAAATCCGAACAAATCGTACACCATCTTTTCCTGCGCCAGCGTGACCAGACTTGACAGCCCGTCATAGATAACGTCATAGGCAGCGTCCCCCGCCTGAACCGTTTTTTGCACCTCCTCGGAAGGACGGGTACCTCCGTACAGATTTCCCTCATATGCGGCAAACGCGATATCGAAATTGTATGTTTCCTCCAGCTTTTTGTTGCGCGCATAAAGCGCGTCATTAAGCAGGTCACCGGTGGCCGATTCAACATATACATCGTAAACTTCAAAATTGGCGAAGGACGCGCCCTTGCCTATGAAATTGATGATATAGCCGTTTAAATCGTTTGCCGGAAGACGGTTGTCGAATTCGGTTATCGCTTCCGTTTCTGAAAATACGCTTGTCACCGGATTTTTTGTTTCTGTACCGTTACCTGCGCAGGATGAAAATAAAAGAATAACGCATAAAATAACGCCCAGATGCCTTTCCACAATAACATGCCCCCTTAAAATATAACCGTTCCCGAAACACTCTTTGAATATATTTTATAATTCGATTATACGACTATATGATATATTTGTCAATTGTTAGAAAAAGTTATGAAAATGCAAAAACACCGTGCATATTACTTGCAAATTTCACAAACAATGGTATAATGGATTATCGTCAGTATTTTACATCAATTTAACAAATGCTAAACTAAGAGGTGCAAAATGACCGGAACGGACAAAGAGACAGGTGAACCG
>JAQVWU010000250.1 GCA_028709565.1 Eubacteriales bacterium | reverse complement strand
CTTTGAGGATAACCTCAAGGGGTCAACCCTCTCCATGTTCCTCATGGGGGCGGCCAACACCCTGCGCTGGACCGAGGACGACGACCTGTCACGGCGGGCGGCAATCCTCACCGGGCGGCTGTATTCCTCGGCTGAGGAGGACGGCTTTATAATGCCGATTGACAAGCGCGATTTCGCCGTACGCGAATATCCCCACTATGTCAGGATATGGCTGTCATACGCGCTGGGGGCGACGGGGCTGGCGGTCGACAAGCGGGCCTACACGGTATTGCGCAAATGGCAGGACTGGTTCAACAACTGCATTGATTTACCGATAATTAAATATCTTGAACTGGCCTTTCAGGGTGTTGTCGCGAGTACATATGTGTATCTTACCCCCGTCGGGAAAAAAGAAGATATCGATACGACAATAGAATATTACGAAGAAGGCTGGAGACTGGCGCAGTTTATGCGGCGGGAGAAGGACGCGGTACATATACGCAGACAGCCTGGGACCGAGCCCCACGCCCACGGCAGCGAGCTTGAAGCCTTTGAGGGCTATCTGGATTTATATCGCGCGACCGGCCGCAACTATTATCTCAAGGCTGTCCTCGGAGCCTGGGAGCTGTACCGCGCGGACTGGCAGCACGCGGGCGGCGGGATAGTGATGTGCGAGGGTATGCCCCAAAATTACCCGGGCTGCGGATGGATTGACCGCAAAAATCATTATAATGAGTTGTGCTGCACCTCTTTTTGGATATACTTAAACCAAAGGCTCCACCGCCTGTTTCCGGATAAAGAGGAATACACCGCCGAAATTGAAAAATCGCTGTTCAACGTCGCCATCGCCAATCAGGCGGGGGCCCGGGGGATTCGCTATTTCGCGTATCTGGAGGGACAAAAACAGGAGCCCGGCAGCGTTCACTGCTGCTGCGGCGTGGGTACCCGTATATACGGTTCGCTGCCCGAGTTTATATATTCCATAGGAAAGCATACAATCGCGGTTAACCTGTATACCCCCTCGGTCATAAAACGGGGAAAGCTGCAGCTGACCTCCGAGGCCGATATACCGTACAGCGACTGTGTCAGGCTGACCGTGAACACGCCGGAACCGGTAAAATATACGATAAGCCTGCGCATCCCCCGATGGAACGCTGCCGACGCCATTATAAAGGTGAACGGCAAAACGGTTGCCGCCGGCAGGGCGGGGACATATGAGCACATCTGCCGCAAATGGTCCGACGGGGATGTCATCGAGTTTCGTCTGAGGCAGACATTCCGGATTACAAAATATTCGGGCGCCGATGAAATCGAGGGCAAAGACCGTTACGGGATAGAATACGGACCGATATTGTATGCGGTTACCGGTGAAAAGCCCGTGGAAGGGGTCCAATGGGCCGCGGATAATTATGCCGTTTTGCTTGAAAAAGCCCCCGAACCCCTGTGTTATACAATAAAAGGGCATGAAGGATACAGACTGGTACCCTATTTTGCCCTGAACGATGAATTATTTACCTGCTATCCGGTGATGAAACCCGGCGGCGGCTGAATACTATATATTATACTTAATATACTTAATTGGAAAGAGACATAATGGACATTTTTCAACAACTGTTGCTTCAGGTGGTACTGATTCTGGTCAACGCGTTTTTTGCCGCGTCCGAGATTGCGGTTATATCCCTCAATGAAGGAAAACTCGAACGTCAGGCAAAGGACGGCGATAAAAAAGCGCAGCACATGCTCAAAATGGTAACCCAGCCCGAGGAATTTTTGTCGACCATACAAATAGGGATTACGCTGGCGGGCTTTCTGGCCTCCGCCTTCGCGGCTGAGGATTTTTCGGGCAGACTGGCCGGCTGGCTGATAAACACGGTGGGGCTGACCGCCATTCCCGTAAAAACCATTGAAACCATTTCGATTATACTGATTACTATCATACTTTCGTTCTTTATGCTGCTCTTCGGCGAACTTGTTCCCAAGCGCATCGCCATGAAGAAATCGGAACAGCTGGCGCGGGCGGTGAGCGGCATTATCAGGTTCTTCTCGATAATCCTTCATCCCATGGTATGGTTTATGTCAGCGGCGACAAACGGCGTGCTGCGGCTTATCGGCATCAATCCCGATGAAAAGACCGAATCGGTGTCTGAGGACGAGATACGGCTGATGATTGACATCGGCGAGGAAAAGGGCACCATTGAATCGACAGAGCGGGAAATGATAGACAATATCTTCGAGTTCAACAACAGCAGCGCCGCCGATATTATGATTCACCGTACCGGCATGGTGGTTATCTGGGAGGATGATACCGAAGAGGATATAATCAAGGCCATTCACGAAAGCGGCTTTTCCCGCTTCCCGGTGTGCAGTGAGGATATCGATAATATAATCGGCATTCTGCGGGTCAGGGAGTATCTGCTCAACAGGCAAAAGGAAAATCCCGAACCGCTGCGGGATATACTGGCTCCGGTTTACTTCGTTCCCGAAACGGTGCGGGCCGATGTCCTGTTCCGCGATATGCAGGAAAAGAAGATACATCTGGCCGTCGTGGTGGACGAATACGGCGGCACCAGCGGCATGATAACAATGGAAGACCTGCTGGAGGAAATCGTCGGCAACATATATGACGAGTCGGATACCGGTTCGGAACCGGAGATAACCGAGCTCGCCGAAAACGAATGGCGTATATCGGGCGCCGCTTCCCTCGAGGAAATCGAAGACGCCCTGGACATTGAATTCGATGAGGATGAAGATGACTTCGGAACGCTGGGGGGGCTGATATTCAGCTGTCTGACCCAGATTCCGGAAAACGGCACGCAGCCCGAGGTGGAGACCCACGGTCTTAAAATCCGGGTCGAGAACATCACCGACCACCGGGTTATCTGGGCCAGGGTGACAAAGCTAGCCGTTCCGGAGACGGTGGCGGCGGAAGCCGAATAAATTACAGCATAAAAGGCGCCGCGGGGTATCTTCCGCGGCGTTTCTTAAAGTTCGTATTCTATTTGACGGTGAATTCGGCTGCAGCGGGAAGGGGGTCCCCGTCGGCGGTCAATACCTTGACAAAGCGATAGGTTCCGGCGGGCAGCGTGCCGTAATATTCCCTGAGCGGAAAGGATTCGTTGTTTGTCGCGCCGGGGGCCAGTGTCACCCACAGGGCGATCCAGGAGATGTCCCCGAGGGTGGGGATGACATACCATTCATCGCCGTATTGTACCTCAAGCCGCGGCTCGTAGCCGTAGCCGTATTCCGTTTCGCTGAGATTGGTGATGGTTACGTCCATCTTTTCGGTGTCCGGGTCGACGGTATCGGCGGCGGTTTTCATCTCGATATCGGTCACGGGAATCACAGCCGCATATTCGCTCCGTTCCAGTTCGCCGATATCCCACCCCTTTACCGATTCACATGAGGTACACAGCAGCGTCAAAACACAAAGCATGGATAAAATTGATATTATTATTTTAGTATGTTTAGTATTAATGGATAATCCCGCCTTTCGAAAAATCGTTATAACTATGATTTATTATAGTATATTATATTAAAAATATATCGAAAATTATGCGTCGGTCATATTGACATACTGTTAACATTGTGATATAATGCCTTAAAGACATGGAAACATGTTTGTAATATTTTTATATTTCGGGAGGAATACATATGAAAAGATTTATCGCCCTCGCAATGATTATCACTATGGCAGCGGCGCTCATTTTCAGCGTTTCTGCCGCAGATGTTAATTTTAACGCCGCCAAGGGCACCGCGGTGATTGACTGCGTGAAGGATGACGCTTATCTTGCCGCGGACGAAATCACCATAGCCTACGGTGCAACCGCCGACACCGCGTCGGGCAAGGCATGGGCTTTATGGGATGACAAGGCGCTCTATTTCTACGCCGAGATCGCCGATAAAACCCTGTCCGGCGAGAAGCATGCCGACGACACCGTTTGGCAGCGCGACTCATGCGAATTTTATGTAGACTTTACTAACGCCCATGAAGACTCGGATATTACAACCATCAACGCCGGTCAGTATACCACCGGTCTGCCCTACAGCAACGGTGAATTCTGGGGCGGATACGGTCAGCACTGGACCACATACAGCAGCCAGAGCACCTATAAAACCAAGGTAGTCGACGGCGGCTGGGTTGTGGAGACCATGATAGTATACGGCGATGAGTTCAAACCCTCCTCCGGCGCCGTTATAGGCTTTACCATGGCCATCAACGATGATACCGACGATACCGACGGCCGCGAATATCAGATGATGATAAGCGAAGGTCAGGAAAACTCCTGGTCCACCACCGGCGCCTTCTATGACAGGCTTACCCTCTCGGAACAGGTATATGTACCCCCCGCACCCGAAACCGAAGCCCCCGCAGTCGACGAACCGGTTCAAGCCCCCGTTATAACAACCCCCGCCGCCCAGACCTCCGACCTCGCCGGTATGGCGGTCCTCGTTTCAATTATTACTCTGGCCGGTGTTATAATCGCGAAAAAGAAATAAGCAATATACAAGGTATGCCTATTTGACCGAATCTCTTCAAGCGGCATCCCGGATCCCGAAAGTAAAGACTGCGCCGAAGGAAAAACCTTTAGTGCAGTCTTTCTTTTTATCAAACTCTCGTAGTTTTGCTAAATTAAGTTTGTGCGATAGATAATAATTTAACATCTCGTCAGAAATTGTTTTTCTGCAGAGCACAGTTTACTATCAGGAAGTAACCCATTTTTATTAGGGCGTGTTGACACTAGAATGCAAATATGATATAATGTAAATATGATTATAACAAAAACGCAATTCGAAAAAATATCACCGTATTTACCGATTTAACGTGGCAATGTCGTTGTCGACAACTTAACATTGGTAAACGCGATTTTGTATATTGCGGAAAACGGCTGCAAGTGGAGAGCATTGCCGAAATCCTATGGAAAATGGTATACAATATACAAACGTGT
>JAQVWU010000249.1 GCA_028709565.1 Eubacteriales bacterium | reverse complement strand
TGATATCAGCAAGATTGGTACAGATGGCACGAGAAGGGCTCTGCAGGGCTGATTTGGACGGGTCAGCAACAGAGAAAATAAATAACGAAAACATGTTTAATATCTGTGTGATTTATGATGACTATATTTATTACATCGAATATACCGGAGCCGGATACAGGAGCAACCTGGACGGCAGCAATAAAATCAGGATTGAATAAGGAGACGGTACATGCTATATGAATAAAAAATCCGAAATAATAAAGGACGGAGTGCTTGTTACGGCAGGTGGTTTAATTGTTATGGCAACCGCCTTTATGTTGTATTTTCTGATATTTATGCTCTTTGAAACTATAGCAAATAAGGATGGTTCCTATAGCTTTGTATCATGGGTACGGGTTGGGTACGGGGTTATCTGGATTATCCTCTGTCTGATAATATATCATACCGGAATTCCGGAGCGGATTAAAGCCGGCATTCTGGCCGGTTCACTTACCACATTCATGGCCGGTATCGGAGTTCAATTATATAAAACTCCGGTAATTGTCGGTTTGGTGATATTTTTGATTGCCGGTACGGCTTTTTTTCTGCTCTTTAAACTGAAAAAGAAGTGGTATCACTACTATGCTGTCGTAATTTCTATAATTGCCGCATTATTTTATTTATAACTGAAAGTCATTTTCGTAAATCACTAAATTGAGCGCCTTTTATTCGGTGCTCTGTTTTTTATTGACAAAGGGACACGTGTATGCTAATATTACGGAACACGATTTAAACGGAGGGGACAATGATACGACTGGTGGATATCTGCAAAAGCTACCGGGTGTCACGCCGCGGCGCGGGGCTGGGCAGCGCGGTGAAATCGCTCTTTGGCCGCCGCTATGACCTGGTACGCGCGCTGGATTGTGTGTCCTTTGAGGTGGGCGACGGCGAGATGATAGGCTATATCGGACCGAACGGCGCCGGAAAGTCGTCGACGGTTAAGGTCATGAGCGGCATTCTGACCCCGGACAGCGGAGAGTGTATCGTCAACGGGCGGGTCCCGTGGAAGGAACGCGCCGCGCATGTCCGGGATATCGGCGTGGTCTTCGGTCAGCGCTCGCAGCTCTGGTGGGATGTGCCGGTGGGCGATTCCTTCGACCTCATACGCGATATATATTCGGTGAAGAGGGCGGATTACCGGCAGATACTGGACAGGCTGATATCCCGGCTGGACCTGGGGGAACTTATGCGCACCCCGGCCAGGCAGCTCTCGCTGGGTCAGCGTATGCGGTGCGAAATCGCCGCCTCGCTGCTGCACAGGCCTAAAATACTGTTCCTTGACGAGCCGACCATCGGACTTGACGCCCCGTCAAAGCTTGCGGTGCGGGAATTTATCCGGTCGCTCAACCGCCTGGAGGGGGTAACGGTGATACTGACCACCCATGACATGCAGGATATCGAAGCGCTCACCGACCGCGTGATACTCATCGGAAAGGGGCGCATACTGCTGGACGGCCCGATTGAGCGGCTGACCGCGGCGGGCGGAGACAAAAAGATCGACGAGCTGGTCGCCGATATGTACAGGGCGTTTGAAATCTGATGCCCGATCTATAACATATGAAAAAATACTTAGCCTTTTTCAGGATACGCTTCATCAACGGGCTGCAGTACCGCGCCGCGGCTTATGCGGGTATGGCGACCCAGTTCGCGTGGGGCTTCATGGAGATACTGGTATACACCGTCTTCCATGACACCGCTCCGGCTGCCTTTCCCATGGAGATGGGTCAGCTCACCTCATACATATGGCTGCGCCAGGCGCTGCTGGGTCTGTTCATGTCCTGGTACTACGACAGGGAACTGCTGGATATGATCACCTCGGGCAATGTCGCCTATGAGATGTGCCGCCCGGCCGATATATATACCATGTGGTTTGCCAAAAATTTAGCCACGCGCTGCTCACGCGCGGCCCTGCGCTGTGTTCCGATATTTTTAGTCGCAGGCTTTCTGCCCGGCCGGTTCCGCCTGTACCCTCCCGCCGGCGCGGGAGCCCTTGCGATGTTTTGCGTATCGGTGACCGCCGGCGTGCTGATTACCGTCGGACTGTCCATGTTCGTCTACGCGACCGCCTTCTATACCGTATCCCCCCTGGGCATGCGCATTGTCGCCGTCAATATCATCGAGTTTATGTCGGGCGGTATAATCCCGCTGCCCTTCTTCCCCGACGGCGTGTTCCGGGTCATGCGCCTGCTGCCCTTTGCCGCCACCGAGAGCACCCCCTTTCTCATCTACAGCGGCGCGCTGCGGGGCGGCGATGCCGGGGCAGCGGTGGCGCTGCAGTTTATGTGGCTGGTGCTCATAACCGCCGGAGGGAAGCTGTATCTGGATTCCTCGCTCCGCCGCCTTGTTATACAGGGAGGATAGATATGCGGCTCTATATAAAATTTTTGCTCATGCACCTAAAATCGGCTATGGAGTATAAGGCGTCCTTTGCCCTGACGGTCCTGGGTCAGTTTATGACCTCGTTTTCCGCGTTCCTCGGCATTTACTTTATGTTCGGGCGGTTCGGGGCGGTGGGGGATTATAGTTTTGAGGAGACGCTTATCTGCTACGCTGCGGTGCTCTTCGCCTATTCGGCGGCCGAATGCTTCTTCAGGGGATTTGACGCCTTTGAATCGGTGATATCCAACGGAGAATTTGACAGGGCTATGGTGCGCCCGCGTCCGGTTATGCTGCTGGTGCTGTGCTCCCGCGCAGAATTCGCCCGCTTCGGACGCCTGATGCAGGCGGTTGTGATATTCGCTTATGCCATACCCGCCAGCGATATCGGCTGGACAGCGGACAGGATATTCACCCTGATTATGATGTGCGCCGGCGGCACCGCGCTGTTTGCCGGATTGTTTATCGTCCGCGCCTCGGTATGCTTCTTTACCGTTGAGGGGCTCGAGTTCATGAATATATTCACCGACGGCGGCAGGGAACTGGGCACATATCCCCTTGATATCTACGGGCAGCCGGTTTTACGGTTTTATACCTATGTAATACCCCTCGCCTGCGTCCAGTATTATCCGCTCAGCTATATAACCGCCCGCACCGGCCGGTTTTGGTACGCGCTGCTCCCCCTGGCGGGCTTTGTGTTTCTTGTCCCGTGCTTTGCGCTGTGGCGGATAGGGGTGCGTCATTACAAGTCTACGGGCAGCTGACCGCCGCGTCCAGGGTTTCGCCTATGCTGTCGGCTATGCACAGCCCCGCCTCGCTGTCGTAGGGGGTGGGGGATTTATTTATTATGACCAGGCGGCTGCCGCCGAAATAACGGACCAGCCCGGCGGCGGGATAAACGTTGAGGGAGGTACCCCCGATAATCATCATGTCGGCCTTCGATATGGCTTGTACGGCGTTTTTGACCACCTCGTCGTCCAGCTGCTCTTCATACAGCACCACATCGGGTTTTACCGTACCGCCGCAGCCGCAGAGGGGTACGCCGGTGCCCTTTAGGATAAAATCGAGCCCGTATTTTTCCCCGCAGCTCATGCAGTAATTGCGCAGCCCGCTGCCGTGGAGCTCATGGACGCGGCCGGAACCGGCCGCTGTATGAAGCCCGTCTACATTTTGGGTGACAATCGCTGCCAGTTTGCCCCGCCTCTCCAGTTCCGCCAGCGCCAGGTGGGCTTTGTTCGGTTTGGCGTCGGGATAAAGCAATACCTTTCTGTAAAAATCATAAAACTCTTCGGTATGCGACACAAAAAAACTGTGACTGAGCATTTGTTCGGCGGGATAATCGTACTGCTTGGAATATATACCGCCGGCGGAGCGGAAATCGGGAATGCCGCTCTCGGTGGACACTCCGGCTCCGCCGAAAAAGACGATACGCCGGCTGTCGGCTATCCATTGTCTCAGGGTCTGTATTTTCCCGCCCGGATTATTTTTATTATTCATGTTTTAAACTGTAACCTCCTCAGCCTCAGTTTGTCCGCTCGGAATGGGTCAGTCCGTCAGGAATGGGTCAGTCCGCACGGAACAGGTCGTGTTTTTTGCGTTTCTTTTTTTCGCCTTCGCCACGCTTTACCCGGTGCGAGATATTGATGACCTCAATGACCGTTGCGGTTACAATGATCCCGATGAGTATCCAAACAATCAGCCTGTTCATGGGCGCGCGGCCGGCGGCGAGATATTTGTCCCGCTCCTCCCGGAATTTGGTCTCAAGAAACCGGTTGTCGTATCTGAGGGAGGAGGCGAATATCTCCCCGATTACCAGTCTGACCCCGCTCAGGTCCGCATCCGGCGCGCTGAGTCTGAAGGTCAGGCTTTTTACACTTTTTGCCGCCGACATGTCCGAGAGGTCGCATATGGCATAATGCCATTCACCGACGCGCAGCGGACCGGTAAATTCGATAACCGCGCCGTCGGTGATTACGGTGACGGTTAGATTTACAGACCGTACCGAGGGGGGCAGATTGTCGGTATATATATTAAATGAAAGATAAGGAGCAAATGAAAGGTCGCGTTTGTATTGGAAGGTATGGGTAAGGGCGCACAGCGAATCAGGGGTCAGCGCGCCGTATTCGGCAAACAGCATGTTTCTGTATCCCTTGAAATCGTTCTGCGCGCTCAGGGATGTTGCGGATGAGCTGACCGTCCATTCGCTGAGCACATCGTCGTTCTCAAAGGCGCTGAGCGATACCGTCCCGGTAACCCTGTCGGGCAGACTGCCGTCTATTGTCTTTTCATGGAATACCCTTCCGGAGCCGCTGACGCCGCGATAATCGGGGATAATCTCCTTCCATTCGCCGATGCCCAGCACACCGGATGCGAAGGTGATATATTCGGAGGAGCG
The DNA here is from genome assembly GCA_028709565.1 of Eubacteriales bacterium. Taxonomy (GTDB): domain Bacteria; phylum Bacillota; class Clostridia; order Oscillospirales; family CAG-272; genus JAQVWU01. Next base: position 153 of record JAQVWU010000249.1, on the reverse strand, counting down.
GTCGGTGTCTATATATCGCAATATTTTATAAAAATCAAACTCGTCGGACGCGAAATCGGGATTGTCCCTCACGATAAAACCTTCAACGGCCGCACACGAGTCGGAGGACACGGTAAGAAAGGCCGCTATATACTCGGCAGCCAGCTGCCGCGC
>JAQVWU010000248.1 GCA_028709565.1 Eubacteriales bacterium | reverse complement strand
AAATCAAATGACGGGCGCGCGCGGAATAAAAAAGACAATAAATCCGGTATCATATCGGCGTGCGTCGCCTGTCTGGCAAACGGCACCGTCAACTTCGGTATAAAACTCCGGCAGTATCACACCCCCGACGAGGGTCAGAACACCTTCTTCGGGCTGACATATCTCATCGCCGCCGTCATTTCTATGGTATTGTTTCTTTGCCTCAGGGAAAAGAATATGCCGCATGCCGAGCTTAAGAAGCTGCCGGTCCGGGTGTCGCCATGCCCCTGTGCTATTATCCCCGGAGTATTCTGTCCGGCATGCCCGGCATAAACGCCGCCGCCCGGTTTACCATAACGGTCACCGGCTCGCTCATACTGTCGCTGGCCATCGGCTGGATCCGCTACAAAGAACGGGTGACGTTTGCGGGTATACTGAGTCTGTTGTTATGTTTGCTGGCAATCGTTTTTCAGACGCTTTCTTATTAGAATACGCAAAATCAAACGGGGAGGATACCGATGAACCGCATCAGAATATTAAGCATTGTGTTTGTATTAGCCATACTGCTCACAGCCTGCGCCGGTGACCGGGAAGAATCCGCGGTCCCTTCTGAAACCGAAACAACGCTTGCCGAAACCACCCTGCCCCCGGTCGAATATGACTATCCCGACGGCGGCTATGACGGCGCGGCATTTAAAATCATGGTCCTCCGGACGGGCTACTGGGGTCAGGACTATGACGACCTGTGGGTGGAGGCGGCCGACGGGGACGTACTCAACGACGCCGTTTACACCCGCAATATGCGCACCGAGGAGAGGCTGTCGGTCGCGATTGCCTGCGAAACCTCAGCCGACACGACGGCTGTAATACGAAAGATTGTGAGCGCCGGGGACAACGCCTGCCATATCACCCAGGATAAACTCATGCTGCTCATGCCCCTTTCCATAAGCGATCACCTGGTCTTTTTCGGCGATATCCCCAATATCAATATCGGCGCGCCCTGGTATGACCAAAACGCCATCGGCGCCCTGTCGATTGCCGGCAAGCTGGCCGTCATTGCCGGCGATATCGAGGTCAGCGACAAAATGGCCATAATGGCCCTGGTCTTCAACAAAAAAATCGCCGAAGGACTCAACATCGAAAATCCCTATGGCATGGTCGGTTCGGGCAGCTGGACCTTTGACAATTTCTATAATATCATAACCGCCGCCACCGCCGACATCGACGGAAACGGCATACTGGACGAAAAGGACCGCTGGGGCTTTATCGTCGAGGATTTCGGCGGATGGATGCTGCTGGGCTCGTCGGGGAACAAACTCGCGGAAAAGGACGAAAACGACAAGCCCTATCTGACAATGGACACCGAACGGTCGCTGGCGGCCCTTGACAAAATCATGCAAATTATGTATGATGGAGACGGCAGGACGGGTCACAACTATCCCGCGGAGCTCTTTGAGAGCATGTTCATGAGCGATCTGGCGCTGTTCAGTTATATCGCCTTTTCTTCGGTCATCCCCTTCCGGGGCATGGAGTCGGACTTCGGCATACTCCCCATGCCCAAATACGACGAGGCTCAGAAGGCATATTACTCCTCGACCTCACCGTATGTATCCCGGTCGATCTGCGTACCCGCCAGCAATACCGAACCAGAAATGACCGGCGCGGTGATCGAGTCGATGTCGAGGGAATCGGCCGATACGGTGAAGACCGCGTATTATGACAAACTGCTGGACGGAAAGCTCACGCGGGACGACGAATCATCGGAAATGCTGGACCTGATATTCGGCAATATCCTGTATGACATAGGCAGCACCTTTAACTGGGGGGATACATGGTTTATGTACAACACCTTCTTCGCCGAAAAAAATACAAATTTCGTCTCGTTCTACGAGGGCTACCGCGCGAAAGCTCAGGCGGCGCTGGAGGAGACGATAAAGGCATTCACGGGAGAATAAAAAAATGGCCGTTTATTATTTGTTTGACGACACAAAACGCAAAGACGCCAACGAAGAGTGCAGAAATTACTGGTATTGCTATATCACCGAGCTGCTGGACCGGCTGGGCGTCACCGCGCAGCAATTGCCGGATGCCGACAGACGTTTCCGAAAAGGCGACGTGCTGTTTACCGGTCCCGGCGCGCTGGCAGACGCCGACAGGGAGCATATCGCACGGTCCAAAGGGCTGATATTAATCGGACTGGCGACTCAAAATGCCGATGACCTGTTCGGTATCCGGACCGGTGAGATTATACCCCAGCCCGACGGCGAGTTTTCAATCAACGGCTTCTTCCGGATGAGAGACGGCGCTTATCTGCCCGTTGACCGCAATGATTATCCCCTCCCCGTGGTCTCGCCCGTCACGGTCGTTAAAACCAACGGCGCCCGCACACTGGCCTATATCGATTTCGATCCCGGGCTCACGGTATTCAACGGCGCGTATTATTTCGCCTTTGACCTGACGCAGACGCTGTGGACCTGTTCGGCGGGTAAACCCGTCTATGACGGGCAAAACGGATTCGATATAGGGCGCGTATGCGACACGCGCATTGTCCCCCTCGATTATGATACCGAGATCGCTTTCTGCGACCGCTATCTCTATATCATTCAGACCATTTTCGCCAGGGTCGGTTACCCCATGATCCACCGTCTGCCCCCCATGAAGGACGGCGCGATACCCGACCTGTTGCTGTTTTTCGGCGGCGACGACGACGCGACGAACGGCGTGATGAATCTGCAGGCTTCGGGCATCATGCATGAGAGGGGGCTGCCCTATCATATGAATCTCATGCCCGATATAAACGGAAACTTTGTCACCACCCCCGAGGAATTTGAGATTATCAGGTCCCGCGGACATGAACTCGCGCTGCATTATGACTTTGTCTGCCGCGCGAACCGCGACCGGTTTATCGCCGCGGGCTTTGCCGAACAGCTCAAACTGTTCGCCGACGCCTTCGGGGTTATGCCCGTGAGCAACGTGGGGCACTGTCTGACCCAGCACGGGTGGGCGGAACGCTGCCGCTACCAGGCCGACCTGGGCATTATGGGCGACAACAGCAAACTCGGTGAGATAAACCCCGACGATATAAACGCGTTCGGCCTGTACGGTTTCGCCTTCGGCACGGCCTTTCCCTTCTTCGCCTACGACGACTGGGCGCACGACAATAAAAGACTGAACTTCACCGAGCTGGTCATCAATTACTATGAACCCCGCCTGCCGGAAGACGATCCGGAGGCCCTCGAAAAACTGCGCCGGTGTCTCGACGACGCGGCCCGTCACGGCCGGACCATCAATTATTTCCTGCACCCCCACTATATCACCGGCCTGTACGGCACAAACCAACAGGTAATGGCGTCGCTGGACGAAACGCGGTCCTACTGCGACAGCAGGAACTATAAAGTCCTCACCTGCGGACCCGACAGCCTGTGCCTGTGGTGGCACGCCCGTTCGGTCTCGTCGGTCATCGGCACCCCGGCCGGCTTCACGGTATACGCCGCCGCCGATATAATCATACGCATCCCCGGTCAAGGCAAACGGGTAACGGTCAACGGCGTCGAAACCGAATGCCCGGTAAAGCATATCGACGGTCTGGACTGGACCATGCTCAGAGCCGTCAGGGGGAGGAGCGAGGTAAGCGTTCAATAAGCCGAATTACATTAAAAGCCGCGGGATACCCCGCGGCCTTTGCGTTTTTATTTTGCGGACCTCAATCGTCCCCGGTCCTGTAATCGTTCCCGGTCCGTCTCTATAATCGGTCCCCGTTCCGTCCCTATAATTTATACCGTTCTATCCCTGCCCGATTCCCTTCGAGAAGGCCTCGTAGGACGCCCGCATCGCACTTTCGGCGGCTTCGGCGGCGGCTTCGTATTTTGACGCGAAGCCCGAGCCGGCTTTGACGGTGTTGTTTATCACCTCGGTCAGCTTGCCCCAGCCGAACACCTTGCCGATGTCGTAGGTCCGCGAATCGAAGATGATCTCCAGCATTGCCAGACTCTCCTCGTCCCGCGCGAACTTGCCGGTCAGCGTGACATTGTAATACGCGTCGGCAACCGGCGCCGATTCGGAAGCCAGCGCCTCCAGCAGTATCCCGGTGCGCTCGGTGTCGCCGTTTGTCACCGGCACGCATATCCCGGCGCAGGCGTGGGTGAAGACCATCATGCTGTATTGCGCCTGCTCCGCGTCATACTTCGGCGCCGGCAGCAGTCCGAAATCGTCGGTCATGGCGCGGAACTGCTTTATGTTATAGATATTGGCCGACCTGAATAGCAGTCGCCCGTCAATGAGCATGTTGTTGAGCTCTCCCCATCCGTTTTGGACCCCCTTCATGCCGCTGACCCATATGATGAAACTGTGGTCATTGTAAATCTCGGTGACCCTGTCCATGACCTGCGCCGACCGCTCGCTGCCTATGACCAGCCGAGGCACGCCGTCCGGATCCAGTTCGGCAATCTTCTCGCCCGCGGAAGAATGCCATGACTCCCCGCCGGAGTAATCGTCTCCGTAACCATACGAGTCGGTATGGTCAATCACACCGTCGCCGTTGAGGTCGGCGGTGACCACCCTGCCCATCCGGCGCATGTATTCAAAGGTCCAGCTGCCCGACCGGACCGCGTCATAGGGATTGTCCAGATTGTAGTCGGCAATCATGGGTTTGTTGAATATAATGCACCAGTTGAATTCCTCGTCCTCCATGCTGATATCCCCCGACGCCACATAGATGCGGCCGCACAGCGACAGCGATTCGGTCAGCACCCCGTCCCACCACGGCCTGTCCGGGTCCAGCCAGGGTATCTCGCTGAGATCGGTGATATGCCCCGCCTGAGCCATGGCAAAGGATTCGTCAATGGACGGCATGACCACGTCATAAAGGTCGTCCCCCGCCGTAATACTCTTCTGCGCCGCCGTCCTGACATCGGCCGTCTCTTCCAAAACAATGTCGATGCCGTACCGCTCCTCAACCCTAGTATTGCGCGCGAACACCGCGTCGTTAATCGGCTCCCCGCTCCGCTCCTCGCTGTACCCGAAATCGCTCCAGTA
>JAQVWU010000247.1 GCA_028709565.1 Eubacteriales bacterium | reverse complement strand
TAAACTCATTGACATCACAGATATCGTCTTCGAGTTTGAGAGCCAATAAATCACCGGTTTTCAATAAAGCTCTTACGGTTACTTCAATACCGTTTTTTCTTATGCCTCCGCTAATATTTTTAAGCCGTGTCAATAAATTGCGCGACAGTCCAAGCTCATTCATTACGAATTCACGGACAGTTGTGCCCTCATTACGCGGCTCGATTTTAATTGTCATCTGTCTATGTTTTGAATCTTCTATGTTTTTACGTTTTATTGCCTTGTCATCTTACGGTTAAGGTCCAATCGAAAATATCTTCCTTTTTTCCCCATTGAATGCCTGTAAGGTTATCATATAATTTCTGAGATATCGGTCCGATTTTACCGTTATTCAGCGTTATTATATCACCATCGTTATTTAACTCTCCTATGGGAGATATAACCGCGGCTGTACCCGTTCCGAAAGCTTCTTTCAGGCTGCCGTTTTTGCTTGCCTCGTAAATTTCGTCAACAGAGATTTTTCTCTCGGCAACATCATAACCCCAGCTGCGTAAAAGCTCAATGCATGACGCGCGGGTTACACCGGGCAGTATGCTGCCGTCATCAAGCGAAGGGGTCAATATTTCTTCACCGACAACAAAAAACACATTCATTGCGCCTACTTCGTCAATATATTTATGCCCAATACCATCAAGCCATAAAACCTGGGCGTATCCCAGCTTATCGGCTTTCTGCTGACCTATAAGCGAAGCGGCGTAATTACCTCCGGCTTTGGCGCGGCCGGTACCGCCTTTAACCGCCCTGACATATTCGGTTTCGATATATATCTTAACCGGGTTTATTCCCTGAGGATAATAGGAACCTACCGGCGATAATATAATAACAAACATATAGTTATGTGCCACGTGAACACCCAGAGCGGCATCCGTCGCGATTATAAAAGGACGGATATAAAGGGATGTTCCTTCTTTGTCCGGAACCCATTCCCGCTCATAATCTACAAGGGTACGAATCGCCTGAAGCGCGTCGGCAGGATCTATGCGCGGGATACACAGACGGTCATTGGTGTTATTCATGCGTTCAATGTTCTTGTCCGGCCGGAATAATAATATTTTACCGTCGGATGTTCTATAGGCTTTTAATCCTTCAAACATCTCCTGACCATAATGAAATACCATCGCGGCAGGCGACAGTGACAGGTCTGAAAACGGTATTATACGCGGGTCATACCAGCCTTTTCCTTCAGCGTAATCCATGATAAACATATGATCGGTAAAATATTTGCCGAATCCGAGTTTATCGCTGTCCGGTTTTTCTTTGCGTTGTGCAATCGAGTCTATTCTTATGTTGAGCATCTTTTGGCCTCCGAATTAATGTATATGACTTATTATAATACAATAACGTATTTTTTTCAATGTATATTTTTTAAATATTTATTATTTATCATAATTTACACAACCGATATGCATAAAAACGGATATGGCGGAAAAAATATATACGAAACGCTATATTAATATTATCAAAACGGAGGATTACCATGTATAATTTCAGACGAACAGTCAAAGCGGCGGCAGCGCTCATTCTTCTGTTGTCATTTGTTTCCGCCCCGGTTCTGGCTGTTGATGTTTCACCCGCGCTCGACATATTGGCAAAAGAATTAAACCTCGTTAAAACAGCCGCGACAGGGACGGATATTCTATTTTCCGCCGAGGATTTTGACCGCGCTCTGGGAGTGAAGGTAGACCGTATAACAATTGCTACACTGCCCGATGAGGCTTCGGGCAAGCTTTTTGTAGGAAAAAATGAGGTGTCAAACGGTCAGAGCATTAATCGCAGCAGTTTCGGTAAGATGAAATTTGTACCGTCAAAAAACGGAGAACTTGAAACCGCGTTTACTTTTACGGGAGAAAGTAAATATTCAATCCGTGATGTTGAATGTACCCTTTATATTTTATCTGATCTGAATTTTGCTCCCACCGTTAATCTGGTAAACGATAATTATTTCAATGTGTCCACTTATGAAGATATTACCTATTACGGTATAATGAAGGCTGTAGATCCGGAAAACGACACGCTGAGATATGAAATTATATCAATGCCTAAAAAAGGACTTCTTACGGTTACCGACAGAAGTTATGGCACGTATAAATACAAACCCTCGGAAGGGTATACCGGCAAAGACGATTTTAAATTTATCGTATATGATAAATACGGCAATATTTCCGAAACCGTAAATGTAAAAATAAAAATTCAAAAAAATAAATCTGATGTCGTTTACAGCGACATGACAGATCACTGGGCACATAACGCAGCCATTAAAATGGCGGATGACCGAATCATGAATGTCAGAAGGGCTGAAGACGGCACCGTGAATTTTGATCCCGATTTGAAGGTTACACGCTGTGAATTTCTTGCTATGGCTATGACGGCTGCCGGGTATACGGTTCGCGGAAATTCGGTAAACACGGGTTTTCTGGACAACAACCTGATTCCGCAAACCTACAAGGGTTATGTGGCAGCCGCTCTGGAACTTGGTTTCATTCAGGGTGTAAAAACCGGAGGAGGGTATGTTTTCAATCCCAATGACAGCATAACCAGAGCTGAAGCAGTCGTCTTTATCAATAATATAATCGGACTGCCCGTACCCGCTGTCAGAACGGTATTTTCCGACAACAGCGCAATACCGGTGTGGGCGGCGGATGCGATTTACGCTCTTAATGAGACCGGTATAATAAACGGTATGGGTCAGGGATATTTATCCCCATATTCAACACTCACCCGCGCGCAAACCGCTCAGATTTTATACGGCATAATCAACAACAGCAAATAATCCCTCCAAACGGCTTTATGATATTTAGGTCTGCCGGCAAACGGCAGGCCTTTTATGTTTTTTGCTCATGTTAATATCCATGTTAACATCTATGTAATATTATTTTTGTTCAGCCTGTTCCCGCGTTCTGTTCTTATCGACAGCAACAGCGACGCCTTTAATATTATGAATGCAGGTTTACTTCACGGTGACGGATGCTGTCTAATCTCGGGAACCGGTTCTTCCTGTTTTGTACGCCGGGGCGATAATTATACTCAAATAGGCGGATGGGGATATCTTATAGATAAACAGGGCAGCGGTTTCGATATAGGACACGATTGTATCGGCGCTGTATTAAAGGCTCATGACGGGAGAGGGCAAAAAACTTTGCTTTCCGACCTTGCCGTATATGTTGCCGTAAATACTCCATTCACAAGTACCAATACAATGCTTGACAAACTTGTATAAATATAGTATAATTCTTAATATATAAAAAACTAATCAAAAACCGGAAGTGATCATTTGGTTAAATATATTCTTAAACGTGTTATTATGGCAATCGTTACAATTTATCTTGTCGCGACAATCACTTTTTTTACAATGTATCTTGTTCCGGGCGGACCTTTTCTCAGCGAAAAAGCACCGAGTCAGGCGACACTCGACGCTTTAAACGCCAAGTATAGTCTCGATAAACCGGTTATCGTTCAATATAAAAACTACCTGCTCAATCTGCTTAAGGGTGACCTGGGTCCCTCGCTCAAACAACGCGGCCGCACCGTTAACGATATCATAGCCACGGGTTTTCCCGTCTCCGCGAGGGTGGGAGGCATAGCCATAATCATAGCCTTCTTTATAGGAGTGCCTATGGGATGTATTGCCGCCTTTCATCGCCGCAAATGGCTTGATAACACTATTATACTTATATCCAGCATGGGGGTTGCCATACCCAGCTTTGTTATATCCACTGTTTTGATGTATATATTCTCCGTTAAGCTTGGTTGGCTCCCTACATACGGCCTGGCATCGTATAAAAATTATATTATGCCTCTTATCGCTCTGTCATTTTATCCGACAGCATATATAACCCGTCTGATGCGTTCATCCATGCTTGATGTAATGGGACAGGATTATATGCGTACCGCACGGGCAAAAGGATTGCGGCAGTCGGTTATAATTTTCAAACATGCCTTGCGCAACGCCATTACGCCGGTTGTAACCTATCTTGGTCCGCTGCTGGCATATACACTCACAGGCAGTTTTGCGGTTGAAAAAATTTTTACAATACCGGGTATCGGACGCGAATTTATCAGTTCCACCATCAACCGTGATTACCCCATGATTATGGGACTCACCGTTTTCCTTGCCGCTCTTATTATTATTATGAACATGGCGGTTGACATTATAAATAAATTTATAGACCCTCGTATCCAATTAAAATAACAGCAGAAATTGATTCAACAAGGTTGATTATATGGAATTAAATAAAAACAAATTAAGTATGCAGCTCGATCTTTCCGATTTTTTACCTGCTGATGATACGGAGAAGGAAAAACTGACTGTTTTACGTGAAAGTATCGGATTTTGGCGTGACGGCATACGGCGCATCAGCAGAAACAAAATAGCAATGACTGCCTTTATTATTTTAATAATCATATCACTTTTGGCATTTTTCGGACCTGCAATCTATCCTTACAGTTATGAACAGCAGATACGCGGAAGTGAAAATCTGGCTCCCATGGAGTATTCGGGCAAGGAACTGATTATGATGAATCCGGCAGTATTTTTAGGCTGGAGTCTGGAGGAACACGGTCTCGTCACCACCCGAGATGAATTTGAGAAGATTGGATTCACCGGAAACAGCATAAAAATAAAATCCAATACAACTTTATACGCCGTTTGGGGTATTGACGCCGATTGTAACGGTCTGCCGGATTTTGAAAGTGAAATACCGGTATATGACCTGCCCGAAACAGTGAACAATGACGGCGAGTTGAAATATACGCTTACATATAACGGAAACGGTGGTGAAGGCAGCGTCCCGGTGGATTCCCTAAAATATTCTTCCGGAGGCAGCGTAATTGTCAAGCCCAATACCGACCTTAAAAAAGAGAATACATCGAAAATATTCCCTCATATTCTGGGCACCGACACACTCGGCCGCGATACAGTAGTAAGGTTGATGATGGGCAGCCGCATATCTATCATAGTCGGTGTTGTAGCGGCATTGTTAATCCTGGTTATCGGTTCCGTTTA
>JAQVWU010000246.1 GCA_028709565.1 Eubacteriales bacterium | reverse complement strand
CCGTTTTATCTTCATTGTCATTATCGCTCATAAGCTCCGGTTCATCCGGAATTATATCGTCTGTGATTGCCGGCTGTGTATCTGCTCTGCGATTTGAGTTTATCTGTTCGTTGCGCGGATTGAAGCTTATAACCTCCTCCTCTCCCGCGTCATGCAGCGCGGTTCCGCCGTAATCGGGAGGCGGTATTAAATCCCGTGACCTCGGCGATGAGATATGAACGGGGCGCTGCGCGCGTTCTCTCGGTTGATTCTGCGGAGGACGACGGTCACTGTTTCTGGCGTACAATAAAGACCCCCCTTGATATAATTATAATCGGCAGCAAATGACACCGTATCATCGGCGCGGCAGCAGGTTCGCGCTTCCCGCAAGTTCCATAAGCTGCAGCATATTCATGATGGAATCCACCTTTTCACGTCTGTTTTTACCGAGATAGGGTTTCAGAGCGATAAGCAGCCGCGTTCTGTTCTCATCATGATTAAACAGCCGGGGAATCTGCGATACCGTATTCTGTTCTACCTGATTCTCATCGTCTTCCGCTATTGTGTCTTCGGAGTCGTTCCGCTGCGGAGCGGGCGCTGTATTATCATTATTTTTAAGACCCTGGGCAAGCTTCATTATACTGCCTAAAGCCTCCGGGTTTTGCAATACCCGTCCCAGCATGTCATTTATATCGCCGTTATTCAAGTTTTAATCATCTCCCTGTGGAATTATTATGTGGAAATTTTATATTAATATTTAATATAGTATATAGTATTATAGTATGTAATGTGTTAATCGCTTAAAATCATCCGGGCGGTTTCTTTTCCGCGTTTTTAATAATATCTAATATTTCAGCGGCTTTTTCGTCTCCGGCAGCTTCCACGACTTTTTTAATATCCTCTTCAGTCATGCCCGAGATGCGTTTTTTAACACGATTGATGTTGGCTGTGGCGCGTTCCGTCTGACGTTTGCTTGCCCCGGCAGCCTCAGCGATGCTCTTCACCGCGCTGCGCAGCGTCTCATCGTCCAGGTTGTTTATCTGTTCAAGAAACTCCCTGTCTATCCGTATACCGTTGATTTCCGTTTTATTCAAATCACCCGGTTTATCCCTCTTATCCATATAAATACCTCCCGGCACCATGCGTTATTCAAAGTTCAATTCAATATTCAATATTCAATATTTATTATATGAAAATATATTAAAACCGTTACGGGTATTTTTATGACTAACAACAGCAAAAGAGCAAAACTCCTCATTTTCTCCGATTCTCACGGCAGTATCAAAAACATGACCCAAGCTATGCGGCTGCATGCCGGCTCCGATGTAATTATACACCTGGGCGACGGCTATGAAGATTTAGAGACCCTCAAAGCAAAACACCCCGGGGCGCTGTATCTGAGCGTATCGGGCAACGCGGAAAACCGCATGTCCTGCGGCGCGATTCCCGCCCTGCTGTTTCATGAAATATGCGGCATGCGGCTCATGCTCTGCCACGGTCATAAATACGGCGTGCAATACGGATACGAAATGCTGATTGCCGCCGCCTATAAAGAAAAAGCGGATATCGTCCTGTTCGGTCATACCCACCGCGGTTATCAGGCCTATATTCCGCGTGAAAAAAGCCACTCGCCGGCGGTTTGCGGCAATCTGCGGTTGTTCTGCCCCGGCAGCATTTCAAAGCCGCGGTCCGGTTATCCGTCATACGGCATTATTGAGATACGCGAAAACGGTATCTTAATGACAAACGCTGAAATAAAATAGATAAAGAAAAACACAGCCTGTCGTTTACCATACGACGGCTGTGATTTATTTTTTTAGTGATTCCGTACAAAAGCATTACTGTCAGTAGTTTTTCAGGAAGGCGCTGTCAAGCGACAGGGGCAGATTAAATTTATAACCGCGTCCGTTCATGGAATGCAATTTGAATAAAAGCAGTTCGGGCATAACGCTCAGACTGCGGCTCATATTAAAGAAGTCACCGCCGGTGTTCTTCCGGGCGTCCGAAACATCGCCATCGGATAACAATAATTCGGCGGAGAATAAATTCGCTTCGTATTCATGTTTTGACTTTACGACGAACATGGCTGAGTCGCGTATAGGTCCGTATTTCGCCAATTCCTTGTGCAGGGTAAAATGCCCGAATTCATGCGCGGCGACTATACGCTTTTCCTCCCGCGGCATTTTGGCATTCAATACGACAAAATGACTGCGCTGTGAATGGAAGTAATATCCCTTGAGATGGTTATATTTATCGCTGTATTTAATAATCGCACCCGACCGCTTTAAAAGCTCAAACGGATCGCGGGTCATATATCTCTTTGTTATTTTTTTGATTTCGGCATTTATATACTCATATGCCATAGGACACACCCGTCATTATTCTTTCCGGTGCTTTTTAGGCGCGTATTTTTTTGCGTATTCCTTGGATTCCAGATACAGCTGCTGTATTTCAAGGAGGAACGCGAGTTTATCCTCATCGTCCAGGTCGCCGCCGGCAAACAGCGCGGCGCTTCTGTCAAGCAGCGAACGCGCTTCCGCTTCCCCGCGGCTGCCGTATCGGCTGCCGGCTTCTGTTATAAATTCCTCATCCTCGGTCAAAAGGTAATTTACTCCGACCCCCAGTTCCTTAGCCAAACGGCTATACACATCCCTGTCGCGCGGATAACGGCTGCCCGTCTCATAATTAATAATCGTACGTTTCGTCAATCCCACCGCGTCTCCCAGTGCCTTCTGTGTCAATCCCGCGTTTAAACGCGCCGTTTTCAGCTTTTCGCAAAACTTCATATAACATCCCTTCCTTGGTGAATCTCGTTTTCACTCATTATACCATTGTGTTCACCGTTTGTCAACAATAAAATTAAATTTATTTATTTACGGCATATACGGCGGTCAGACGCATAACGGCATAACCTGCCGCCGCCTGTACGGCAAGCATCAGATACGATGTGATAAGCGAAACCAGCTCGCCGGCTGTGATGGGGGCGTAATACTCATACAGCAATGCCCTTATAAATTCTACCGTCAGTATTATCTCCTGCACCAGTCCGACAGTAAACAAAATCAACGTGCACAGCACAAGAGCCGCTGTCAGGGGATTGCGTTTTTTCAGCTTCTTCTTAAACAAAACGGCAGACAAAATAACGGCGGTTAGAATTCCCGCGTCAAGCAGGATATAGTTCAGGGCGGTATATGCAAGATAATACAGGATGTTTTCATAAAAATAGGTGCTAAGGATCAATTCGGTCAGCATGGCGCCGATATACGGTATAAGCAGCGCAATATAACCTGCCGCAACGGTAAACCGGCGGCCCCGGACACCGTACCGAATAACCGAAGAGATGACAAATCCCAGGCAGATATAATTCAACACAAAGGAAAACGCTTCGGTCACATAATATAAAATGACGTAGGCGGTCCGGTACATGATATCGCCGGCTATATATTCCAGGACAAACGAAAGAATAAAATAATTAAAGACCGGCAGCACAAAAAGCAATATGACCGCCCTTGTTATATGCCTCCCGGTCTCCCCGTTTTTTTTCGTGTTTTCTTCTGATTTTTTAAGTTTATTGTTTTCAGAACCGTTCATTAAGTGCCTCATTTATTGAAACGGCGTTACATGCGGTTTATCATGTGAGCCAGATATCCTGCGCCGAATCCGTTGTCTATATTCACCACACTCACTCCGCTGGCACAGGAGTTGAGCATGGACAGCAGCGCGGATAGTCCTCCGAAATTGGCGCCGTAACCTACGCTGGTGGGTACCGCGATTACGGGACAGTCGCTGACACCGCCTATAACACTTGCCAGCGCCCCTTCCATCCCGGCAACGGCTATAATCACGCGGGCGCTCATTATAACGTCAAGATTTGACAACAGTCTGTGCAGACCCGCCACGCCTACATCATATAACCGCACCACCCTGCTGCCCAGTACCTCGGCGGTGACGGCCGCCTCCTCACATACAGCGATATCGCTGGTACCGCCCGAAGCGATAACTATATTGCCGACCGGCTCCCCGGTTTCTTCGCGCAGCGCCACGCCTATGTGCGCTTCCGCGTAATAAACAAACGGCAGGTGTTGCGCGATATAATCGGCGGTTTGGCTGTCGATACGCGTTACGAGTATGTTTTTTGCGCCGCTGCCGGACATGGAATCTATAATGCCTTTAATCCTCTCGGGCGTTTTGCCCGAACCGTAGATAACCTCGTTCGCGCCCTGCCTCACTCCGCGGTGATGGTCGACCTTGGCATATCCCAGGTCATCAAAAGGGGCGCGTTTGAGGCGCAGCAAAACCTCCTCGGGTGTCACCGACCCGTCGCGCAGCTTGTACAGCAAATCCAGCATTTCAGTCTTTTCCATAATCTACCTATTTTTGTCGAATTTTTTATCTGGCTTTCAAATCCAGCAGTATGTCCGGGAAATCGCCGTTTAAAGCCGACAGTATCTCTTCCCGTCTTTCCGGTATCGCCGGAAAATCGCCCGGCCGCAGCTGCAGCCTGGCACCCTTCCCCATGAGTCTGACGCGAAAATCCCGAAAACCCAGCGCCGCAAGCGCGTCCTCCGCCCTTTCTATGCGCGCAAGGTCGGCTTTGGTTATCTGCGAGCCGGCGGGTATGCGCGTAGCCAGACAGGCATATGCCGGTTTATCGGCGGTAAACAGCCCCGCCTCGCGGGACAGGCGGCGTATGTCGGCCTTTGTCAATCCGCATTCGCGCAGAGGTGAGCGTATGTCGAGTTCCTTAAGCGCGCGCATTCCCGGACGGTCTGCCGGGTCATCCGAAGCGTTTGTACCGTCGATTACCGTCTCATATCCGTCCTCGCCGGCGCGCCGGACAATTTCGCCGAATATAGCCTTCTTGCAGCGGTAACACCGGTCGGAATCGTTTTGCGCAACATCAATATGCGAGAGTATGTCGTAATCGATAACAACAAGGTCCGCCCCAAGCCTGCCGGCGAGACGCAGCGCGTCCCCGGTTTCAAAAGCCGGCTGAAAAGCCGAGCGAAAATAATAAGCGCGGACAGCCGCGCCGTTCTTTATCGCTTCGTATAATAAATATGACGAGTC
>JAQVWU010000245.1 GCA_028709565.1 Eubacteriales bacterium | reverse complement strand
CCGCGACGGATATACCTGGGAACGCCTTTCCGAAATAGCCGTTCCCGGCGGTTATAATCTTGGCAATTTCCATGAACCGCACGTACTCGAGCTGCCTGACGGACGGTTGCTCGGGGCTATCCGCGCTCAGGGCGCGCCCAGTTATCACGGTTTTACCATGTTCACGGTATTTTCCGATGACTGCGGAAAGACCTGGTCAATGCCGAAGAGTCTTGATGTGAGCGGTTCTCCGCCTCATCTCATGCTGCATTCCAGCGGCGCGGTTATCTGCTCCTTCGGAAGACGCGAAGCGCCCTTCGGCGAGCGCGCAATTGTGAGCTACGACAACGGTGAAACATGGGAAGATGAATATAACCTTGACGACAATGCCGACGGCGGCGACCTCGGTTATCCGGCATCGGTTGAACTGTCCGACGGCAGAATATTCACCCTCTATTATCAGCGTTATCCGGGCGATTCAAAGACTTCTATTTTGTATACCATATGGAAATTAAAATAAACACAAGACATGGAAATTAAAATAAAACTCCGGCAGCGTTTATGTTTTTTGCTGATTGTTTTAACAGTTTTCGGTTTATCGGCGTCCTGCGCCGCCGATAAACCGAAAATCATTGAAAGCCCTGAAACAACGGAAACGGTTTTTACTGAGGGTACGGATGACGAACCGCTCAATCCCTCCGAATCGTCCTTTGAGGGTGTTGAAGAAATAAATGAAACAGTCTGGACGGTTTTCGGGAACGGTACGGCGCTGATATCGGATAAATCATACAGCGGAGGGGCAAGCTTTGCTGTAACCGGAAGAGAAAATGAATGGACCGGTCCGGCTTTGGACTTGTTTCCCTATATTAAAGCAAACGGAGCGGGACTGTATTCAATAAATCTCCGGCTTGCTTTCGAGGGGGATTTTGAGCAGGGACAAATAATCAATTTCGGAACGCTGATAAGGTCTGACGGCGCCGCCGATTTAAATTCATTTATATCGGAAAACGCGTCTAATTATTATTTAAGACTCGGTAATGTCTCGGTTGCGGCGGAATCCGGCAAATGGTTTTCAGTTGAAAACTTAATTGAAGTCAAAGAAGAGGACCTCACAGGCACGCATTCATGGAAACTGTGTCTGGATATGCTGACCGTGGATGTAAATACGGTATATGTTGATGACTGCGTGTTAAAAAAGGAGTTTTATAATATGAATACCCAACAGCAAATTCCCGATCGGATACAGGCATGGATAGCCTCGGAACTGACACTGGTATCCCAAAATGACTATGAGAATCCGTTCGCGGATGTGACGGTGGACGCGGTTTTCACAAAGGGTGATACAGAGCTGACGGTACCGGCATTTTGGGACGGCGGTTCGGTATGGCGTGTTCGGTTTATGCTGCCTGAGGTGGGTACATGGCATTTTTATACCGTATCGAACGCCGAATCGGATACGTCGCTGCACGGAATAGAGGGCAATATCGAATGTATTCCGTATGAGGGTGACCTTGAGATATATAGACGCGGATTTCTTAAAACAGAAGACGGTGTCCGTTATTTTATGTATGGCGACGGCAGCCCGTTTTTTTACATCGGCGATACGCACTGGAATATGCCTGCCGAGGAATTCGATACGGCGGGTGAACACGCGGGGGACATACAGACCGATTCACACTTTAAATATATCGTGGACGCCCGGGTCAGACAGGGATTTACCGTTTACCAGTCCGAACCCATCGGCGCTGCATATAATCTATCGGACGGATTGTCGGAGGCGGACATTTACGGATTTCGCCGGCTTGACGACAAATTTGCCTATATAGCGGTTGCCGGTTTGGTACATGCCAACGCCTCATTGTTTTTTACGTCCGAACTGGCGAATTTCCCGGATAAATATCCCGACGCATACCTGGAACAGCTGACCCGTTACTGGGTTGCCAGATATTGCGCATATCCCGTGCTGTGGACGCTGGCGCAGGAATGCGACGATGATTTCTACTTTGACCGCGGCGACCAGAAAACCTTTAACGCCGAAACAAACCCGTGGAAAAAAGTATGTGCCTATATACACAAATACGATCCCTATCAGTCACCCCTTACCGCTCATCAGGAATACTCGTCTATAGACACCATTCACGGTATAAACGCGTCCCGTTCGGCGTTCCGCGATCTTCCGGGTCATAAATGGTATGCGGCACAGTGGTCCCCGTCCCTGAACGCTCAGCTTGATTTTAATCTGCCGCGTGATTTTTATATCAACGGGCAGGATAAACCCGTAGTGAATTACGAAGGCCGTTACGATTATTTATGGACCAAACATTTCGGCGCACGTGTCCAGGGCTGGACGGCTTTTCTTAACGGTATGTGCGGCTACGGATACGGCGCGATTGATATATGGCTTTATAAAAGCACGTATAATATCGATGTACCCTCCGATGACGGAATTGACATCATTACGCCGGAAGACAAAGCGACATTATGGAGCGAAAGCGTAAATTTTGAAACAGCCTATCAAATGGGCTATATGCGTGATTTCTTTGAAAGTCACCTCTGGCATAAGCTGGAGCCGAGATTTGATGATAAATCCTGGATAGCACCGGCCAAAGACGCGCTGTACTCACTGGCCTCTGACGGCAATAATATGTATGTCTGCTATTTTTATAACCGCAGCAGGGGGACGGCAGTGATAAACGGTTTACAGGACACCGAATATGCGCTGAGCTGGTTCAACCCGCGTGATAATATTTATACCGATACCGTTACGGTAATGCCGGAAAACTACAGGTATGATTTAGGCGATAAACCGGATAAAGAAGACTGGATTGCCGTATTGGAAATCATAAAACCGGCAGACTGAAAACCGATTGAAAATAACAGGACTCTTCGCCTTGAGGGGTTCTGTTGCCGTTTGCCGGGGTTCATGGGCTGCCCCCCTGATAATACCGGTTGAGATACCTGTGCTTCGGTTTAGGCTCGGTCTGCTGCCCGGGTTCGTCCTCCCAACGCCGGCCGTTTAGATACGACGCCGGCAGCGGAATGAATCTGCCCCCGTCACGCTGCCAGTCCCCAGTATCGGACTGACGTTTGACCGCGTCTATAATAACCGTCACGTCAGCAAATCTTTATCCGGTTTAAGTTTCGAGAACGCTTTTAAGGCATCATGCTTAGCCTGGCGTCTGGGATAAGCCGCCCGGAACGCATTAAACTCTTCATACGGTTTATTCCGTTCAATAAAATCGTTCCTGCACATAACTGTCTTTATATTTTCTTTAAGATTTCTTTCTTGGCGGTATTCCGGTGCCTCTGCGGAAGGGTATTCGCATATCGCTGCGGAACGGTATGCGCATTCCTCCGGTGAGGGGTATATTTGTTCCTCAGCTTCCGGTGCAGGGCTGACATTGCGAAAAGAAACCTGCCACTTCGCATAGTCCTTTTGAAAAGCAAGCCTGCGGGGCGCGCTCATCGTATAATCTTCGGTGACAATCAAAACATTGCGCCTGATTAAATTCTTTACCTCATTGCGGATGCCCTTTTCACATAACCCCGTAGCCTTTCTGATAAATGAAACCGAGAGAGGACAGTCTTTGCGGTTGAAACCGTAGGTATAACGCCACACGCATAAGATAATGGCGTATTGCGAAGCGTTCAGCGGTGCCGTTACCGCCGCCATAAGAATCTCGTTGGCGACGCGGGTGAATCCGTTTTCAAGCTGCGGTGAAGACATATTTTATCTTTTATCCTCCTGCGTATTAAATTATTCCCGATTATATTATAACGTAAAATCGTCCACAAGTCAAGTGAAATTATGAAAAATAACAAGTATTTAACATAAAAAAGGATGCAACGCGGTTTAATCCGCAGTGCATCCTTTGTATATTTGTTATGTATTAAAAACTGCTTACTTTTTCTTCTTTGCCAGCAATACAGCGGCGGCGAATAGGGTTACGGCGGCAGAGATGCCCAAGGCGTCCGCGGTCTGGGCGGCGGTTGTAACCACAGGTGCAGCTTCCGAAGGGGTTTCCGCATCGGCCGGGGCTTCCGTTTCAGGAGTCAGGGCCGCTATTTCGGCGGCAATCTTTTCATTCCAGAACTGCTCGGGCGTCTTTCCGAAATCTTCGAATGGCTCATGCAGGTAATGGTCCAGGTTACAGAAGGTACATACATATGTTTCGTTGCCCGGTACATTGCCCGGATCGTAGGTCAGGTCATCGGTAATAATTATCTGATCGATAAAATGACCGGCTTCACGCGCGGTAAACTCAAAGGAATTCGCGCCCTTTTTCAGGTCGAGATAAACAGGCGTATGACGGCATTGATTGTTCGCTTCACCCCATTCAGACCAGCCGTTGGCAAGGGGCTCGGTGCCGCGTTCATTGATGGCAATCCAATACCAGTTGCCGAACATGGGGTACGTGGGATCTTCGATACCGGCCAGTTCATCAAAATCGAAAACCAGTTCCGCGCCGTTATAGGTGTATTTTAGAGAGTTGTCGCCCTGACTCAAATGCCATACCTTCATCCAGATCACATACAGTCCGTCAGCGGGAACATCAAATGAAACGGTAAATTTGTCCTCGTCTTTGACTTCACAGGCTATCATTTTGCCTACGGCTCCTTTGTTGCCGTCAGCTACGGTATAACCGTTCAGGGTACAGTCTTCGGCTTCAAGAAATAACATAAATGTTTCCTGTGCCGTTTTAGCCGAGACCTGCACCGCAAGCGATGCCATGATAAGCAGGGAAATCAGTATTAATCTAAACTTTTTGATAAGAATACCCCCCATATAATATTTTTGCAGTTAATACTGCTTAATTATTATAATATAATAATTAAGCAATATTGTCAAGACTTATTGCCAAAATATTAAAAAAAATCGTTGGAATGTTAAAAAAATTCGCATGCAGAGAATATTCGGCAATCTGATGCAAGAATATTAGAATAATGTATTGATATAATAGATATGGTCCTCAAAAAAGAAGAAAATCAACGTCCAATGTGATATAATGTTTTCACTACAAAATCACAACATACAAAGGACGAAGATTTTCTAATGAAAAGTATAACACAA
>JAQVWU010000014.1 GCA_028709565.1 Eubacteriales bacterium | reverse complement strand
ACTCCGATATAAAATATATCTTTGACGCGCTCTATTTTGTTTATTATCGTTTCGACACGTCCGATAAATTCCGGTCCGAACACAAGCGCGTCCGTTTCGGAAAGGTCGAGGCAGTATTTGATTTCAACCGAGGAATAACGATAATTCAAAGGAACAACGACCGCTCCCGTTTTAAGAATCCCGAAGTAAATCGGCAGCCACTCCAGGCAGTTCATGAGCAGCAGTGATACCTTGTTTCCTTTTGTTATACCGCGGCCTAAAAGAAGATTCGCGAAGCGGTTTGACCTTTCATTAAATTCCCGCCAGTTCATCTCCCGCCGGTAACGTTCGGCGGAGTCCGTTTCAACCAGTTCGTATTCACTCCATGTAATACCCCGCTTTTCACGCACGGCGGGGTTTATTTCGATGAGACTTACATCACTGCCGTATAGGTCTGCGTTTTTTGTTAGAAAATCTGTTATTGGCATTAAACAGGTACACCTTTCTTTATTATATTAACTCTGTTTATCCTGAATTATTAATAATTCAACCGGCGGCCAACAGTGCCTCAAAACCGTTGTTTTTGCACCATGTTTCGGCGAACGAACCTTGTTTAACTTTTATCTCGATAAGCGCCGGACAATTATATATCGCGTCTTTCTTTATTGCGGTTATTGTATCGGGCAGTGTAATGGATTTCAGGTTCGGATTTTCGCAAAAAGCATATGTTCCTATTGTCGTAACACCTGAGGGCAAAACTACACTTGTAATTCCGTGCTTATAATAAAACGCATTGGATATATATTTAACGCCGTCCGGCACGGTAACCGCGCTGTCTGCGCCGAGATATTTTAACAGGACGCCGTCGCCGACCGTTACAAAGGATGTTTTCTGACCATTCAGCCATGATGTAGAACCGAAAGCCGATACGCCGATTGAAGTAACCGTTGAGGGGATTTTAAAAGTTGATAATTTTGAACATTCAAGGAAAGCGTAATCGCCGATTGATATAAGGCCTGATGAAAATGTAACATTGGTCAGGGAGGTACATCCGCGGAATGCCGAGACATCAATTGTTTTTATTGAAGCCGGTATCTTTACACCGATTAAATCCGTGTTATTTTGAAAAGCATAAGCGGCAATTTTCGTAACGGGTTTGCCTCCGATTGATGCCGGAATATCGACATCTTTGGCTGTTCCCGAATATCTGGTAATTACTACCTCATTGCCTGTAACATTGCTGTCAAAAAATATATTCAAATCATCGGGAACCTCAGGCGGTTCGGTTACCGGAGGCTCTGTTACCGGAGGTTTTGTCACAGGGGGTTCTGTTACCGGCGGTTCTGTTACCGGAGGCTCTGTTACCGGAGGCTCTGTTACCGGAGGTTCGGTTACCGGAGGCTCGGTTGCGGGTGGTTCGGTAATAGGTTCAAGGGTTATATCCTCCGATGATATAGGTCCGTTTGCGTTCGTATCGCCGGAAGACAAGTCGGATGATATGGCCAAACTGTCCGTGGCTTTTTTTATGACATATATGGAACCGGCAATAATCGACGCGGCTATTATAAGTATAATCGCTATGGTGATAAGATTACGCAGAGCGATACGCTGCTGCGCGGTCAGTTGTTTTCTGTTTTTTGAATCGAGCGAATCGGTTAAATCGGCAGAAATATTATCGTCGGTTTGATCGGGTTGACGGTTTTCACTGACATCCGCAGGTTCTCTTGCTTGACTCTTGTCTTCAAAAAAGGTGTTTCCGGCTGCTGATGCCGCCAGGGTTATTGACGTGGCAACGATGTTCTCACTCAATTCATCCGGAACAAAGGTGTTTGCCGCTTCGTTTTCAAATACCGCACCGATTTTTTCAATATTCGCATATTCGGCAAGCTGTTCATAATCGCCGGATTTGCTGGCAATTATAGCTTTATAACGGTCGGCTGCCTGTATAATACGCCGTTTAATTACATGTTCGCCGCACTCGAATATCCTGGCGATCTGAACAGTATTCATCCTGCAGTAAAAATATAATATTGCAGCCATTCGATCCGCATCGGGTAATTCATCTACAACGGCAATAATGGCATTTATCAAATCGGAATCGGCCGGAGCTTCTGTTTTGGTTTTATTGTTTAACGAAAATTTCGGATTTTTCGTTCTTGACGTTTTATCATCTTCATCCAAAGATGAAAAAATATCCGGATTTTTGTCGCGGAGCAAAATACGACAGCGATTAGCGGCAATTACAAAGAGCCACATACCGAAATTTTCAGGATTTTTTAACAGTCCGATCTTATGGAAAGCCTGAAAAAACGTATACTGCAATACAATACCCGCTTCTTTTTCATTGCCCATGAGATTGAGACATGAAAAATAAACGCTGTTTTTATATTCGCCATATAGCGACGAGATAGCATTCGCGTCGCCTTCCCTGGCGAGCGCGACCGTTTCAATTATATTCATTAAGATTTGACCTTTCAGATTCGTCAGATTCTAATCGCCGAGAACAAATATTGCCTGTTAATATAATTCGATATGTTTTAAGTTCACGGTATCGCGGGCAGACGTTATATATACACGGCATTCTCTTATGGCTTTCAGGTTTACGGGACATATTTTTTTATGACCGACAGTAGTGCCCTCATAAACGGTATCCCAGCCGTCCCAGTTTTTTCGCTGAATCAGAAAACCCGAAACACGCTGGCCCAGTGTTATATCCTCAGACAGCGAAACATACCTGATATCATGGGGTTCATTAAAATTGATATTATATATACATTGTGTGTCGCTGCCGGGCGTTTCCGCTTTTTCAATTTTTGCCGAGCCGGTAACAGGATTACCGAAGCTTTCCCGAATAGCGTCACCCAGTTCCTTTAATCTGGATATATCGCGCGGGTCAAAGAGCCCGTTGGGCATGGGAGGAATATTTAAAAGGAAATTAGCGTTTCCCCCTACCGAGGTGATATAGGTTTTAAACAATCTGTCAAGCGAATGAGGTTCTTCCGCGGCATGATAAAACCAGCCCGGACGGATTGACATGTCAATTTCCGAACCCGCGAACACCAGACCTTCGGTATACAAAATCGTATGAAGAGACCCGATTTCATCGAGCGAATTATACAAATATGACAGGTCCCCCTTCAGCGGGCCCGCCGATGTCTGTGCTTCGGTGCGTCTGTAGCAGAGTTCACGGGGAACAACCGACCACTCGGCGTGTCTTGCGTGACCACCCTCGTTTCCGCACCAGCGTATATCCGGGCCGTGATCATTGAATATGCATGCATTCGGCTGATACTTTCGGATTAAATCTATATAACTGTCAAAATCGTATTCCTGACGGCGTCCGTTGGGACCTTCTCCACAGGCTCCGTCAAACCATACCTCGAACACATCTCCGTATCCTGTCAGTAGTTCTGTCAGTTGAGCACGATAAAAATCATTATATTCGGCAGTACCGTATAGCTTTGAGTTTCTGTCCCAGGGAGACAGGTAGAATCCGAACTTGATACCGCCGCGGCGGCATGCATCGGCAAGTTCACGCACAACATCGCCCCGGCCGTTTTTCCAGGGGCTGCTTTTTACCGAATGCATTGTTGTTTCGGTCTGCCACAGGCAAAACCCGTCATGATGTTTTGCGGTAATGATTATTCCGCGCATGCCCGCTGATTTTACCGCGTCAACCCAGGAATCGCAGTCAAGGTCGGTCGGATTAAATATTGCGGGGTCTTCGTTGCCCATACCCCATTCAAGATCGGTATATGTGTTTGGACTAAAATGCACAAAAGCATAGAATTCAATATCAAACCATTCTGTTTGGCGTCGGGAGGGAATTACGGAGGCAGCTTGTTTTATAAAATCTTTCAGAGTTATGTTGTTATTCATTTGTTACGGACCTTCCTTCCGATACCCCGAATATTAATGTATTTGTGTGTTCGGATATATGATGCAATTTTATCATATATATCGTATTTTGTCAATTGCCGCGTGGTAAATTATAAAAACCGCGCGGTTATAAAAAATTACTGATGAGTCATAATATTCCGCAGCCTTCCCGCTGACGGTTATCAGTTTTATCAATTAATAATGTTTTTATTTGACAATTACAAACGGTTATGATATAATGCGGTCAATATCCCCGATAGCGAGGTAATACGGCTTGAATGATAAGCGAACTTCAGCAAAAGTAAAGATAATAAACGGTGTTCCGCGGCTTTTGATTAATGATACTCCCACCGCGCCTATAATCTTTTTCGGCAATACGGATATAGGACATTTTGTTACCGAACAGGTTTCCATGGCGGCGTTAAACGGCTTTCATCTGCATTCCTGTATATACAACCTGCATTTCAGTGAGGAAAAACCCGTAACCTGTAAAAGCAACGCCCAAGAAACACAGGATGAAATTTCCGATTTGCGGCGCTGTCTTGACGCCGTAATCGACGGCGATCCTGAGGCACAGCTGTTTCTGCGCGTCAAAGTGGGGGCATATTTCAGGAAAGCGCCCGATGAATGGAAAAACCAACTCATAGTATATAAAAACGGATCTGTCTATCCCGAAGGTTCGGAGATTTGTCTTGTTTCTACGGCTTCCGATAAATGGGCTGACGCGGTTGAAATAAAACTTAAAAGAATAGTGGAATATATACGGAATTCCGATGAATATAAGCATCATGTCGCCTGTATTCATCTTGAGAATTGCGAATGGTTTGAATACGGTTTTCGGGAATCCGGCTCCGATATGTCTTTGGCGGCTGATAACAAATTTATGGAATGGCAGAAGCGGAAATACGGCGCAGGGTATAACAGTGTGCCGGTTCCGCGGGATCTGCCCAATAATATTTCTTCGGAACTATATAAAAACACCCTTTTACTTGATAAATGCGAAGAAAGATTTATCGATTATTTTGATTATATAAACGATCTTGTCTCCGGACGCATCGAACGGTTTGCCAAAGCCATAAAGGACGCTTCGGATAACCAAATGATGTGTATAGCGTTTTACGGCTATTTATTTGAACTTGCCGATTGTCAGTCCGGACATTATAATATGCGCAGACTGCTGGATTCACCGTATCTGGACGGTTTTGCCGGTCCCGTATCCTATGGCGACCGCACCAAAGCCTCTCCGGGCGGAGCGATGGGAGCGACCAGCGCATATATGACAGCGATGGACACGGTGGCAAGAAACGGCAAGATCTGGTTTCAGGAGAGCGATCAACGGACCTTTGTCAATAATGCTCCCGATTCTCCGTGGCTGCCGAACATTCCCTCTCTTGAGGATATCTTTAACGTGCACCGGCGGGAAATCGGCGATATAATGCTCCATGGCTGCGGTATCTGGGTAATGGATCTTGCCGCATACGGGTGGCTGTACGATAACGCAATCTGGGAAAACCTCGCAAAATTGAAAGCGGAATATGAAGAAACAATCGAATCAGGGCCCTCCTCGTTTGATGCGGTATTTGTTATAGACGAAAAGGCGGAATCGATAGTCGGACAACCTTCTTTCTGCGGAATTTCGGGTAATTTGATCTCCGCGTTTCGATATGAAGCATACAGGGCAGGTATATCGTTTGCCTTTGCCGAGATAACCGATGTAGAGGCCGGATTGTTTGATGACGCAAGGCTGTATGTTTTTCTCAACCCTTATCGGTTATCGCCTGCACAAAGCGCTTCGCTTGCGGCGCGTATTCAGCGTGAAGGCAAAACATCGGTATTCATGTATGGTTTCGGAATGACATTCCCGGCTGACACTTCGCTGCTGACCGGTATGGATATAAGACTCACCGAACCGGGTACGACCGTATTGTATATTACCAAAGACGGCGATGAAAACGGATTTGTTCCTTCAAACCGCGGAAACGAGGTAACCCACCGTTATACAGTGTCGGAATATGAGACACTTTACGGTATATATAACGACGGCCGGCCCGCGGTTGCCTCAAAAAACCATGGTAATTATACAACGGTTTTTTACGGAGGGACATTTATTTCACGCGAAAACATCCGCGCGTTATGCCGTATTGCCGGTTGCCATGTTTATTCGGAGGACGGTGACGTTGTTGTTACCGACGGCAAAAACCTTATATATTGCGCGACCGCAGCGGGAATAAAAAACATCACACTGCCCGGGAAGAGCAATGTTTGTTCTGCGACAGACGGAAAGGTTTATAATAATATAACATCACTTTCGACGGATATGAAACAGGGTGAAACAAAGCGGCTTATTTTATCCGCGATGATATAAATGCGATGCCGGTCAGTTAAAAAAGATTAAAAATAAAGGAGAAGAATTTCATGGATTTTAATTCTACTGTTAAAGGTTCTTTACTCGAAGGATTTTACCCCGCGGGCTGGGATATGGAGAAAATCGATAGCTTAATGCAGTGTTCACCCGAAGATGCTGTTGCCGTTCAACCTCATTGGAACGGTGAATTTACACCCGTCGAATGTGAAAACATCTACGACTTCAACACCTATATGGGGCATGAAATCGCGATTCAGATAAAGAATGCCCGGGAAAAGGGAGAAAAACTTATATTTATTCTGCCGGTAGGTCCTATGGGTATGTATAGGTGGGCGGTGTTTTTCCTGCGTTCATGGAATGTAAAATGCGATCATCTGTATTGCTTTAATATGGACGAGTGGTCGGACAGCGACGGCGTTACCCTTCCGCAGGACAGCAGCGCCGCCTTCCGTTTTGCTATGGAGCAGGCGCTGTATGATCCGCTCGGTGAACTTACCGTTCCGCCATCCCAGCGTAACTTTGCCACTCTGGAAAATCTGCCGTTATATGCCTCAAAGATAGCGGCGCTGAAAGCTGAAGGAGCAAAACAGATATTGGTTTTCGGTATCGGAAGAATGTGCCATATAGCGTTTTGGGAACCGCAATTCGCCGCCGAGTTCTCATCGGTTGACGAGTGGAAAGTACAGACACACCGTATCGGCGCCAAACTGCATCCGCTTACAATAGAGCAAAATGCCGTTACCAGTTTTAAATCCCGTACAACCCTTGTGCCCTGCCGCGCGAATACAATAGGTCCCGGTATATTCCTTCAGTCCGATTATATCATCGGCGGATGCGACGGAGTTCTGGGTCGCGGTATGCAATGGCAGGGAATGAGTTTCCATATGACGCTGAAATACGGTCCGGATATGTGGATTCCCTCTTCGTTTATGCCAACCCTGCCGGGTAAACTGTTTTATTTGAAAGAACTTGCAGGTCCGTTGAGTCCCGATTGTAATTAAAGCAAAAAACAAAGCACAGGCGTGTTGCAGATTTATGCAATACGCCTTGGAATTTGTTATATATATAAATTGCAGTAAAACGAAAAAAACCTTGATTTTTAACACAAAATATAATATAATATAACCTGACTCATATCAGACAATAAATAAATTAAATTAATTTAAAGAGGTGAGATATATTGAATCGAAGATTGTCTTTTCGGGGCGGGTTTCACGTTGAAGAGTTCAAAAACACACGAAAAAGCAAGATACAACGAATGCCGGCCCCCGAACGACTCTCGATACCAACCTTACAGCATATAGGAGCCCCCTGTTTACCCAAGGTTAAAGCCGGTGATATTGTCGATTACGGTCAATGCATCGGCGATGTCAACGCGGGATTGGGATGCCCGATTCATTCAGGGGTTTCGGGAAAGGTTGTCTCTATAGATGAAAAAATTAATGTCTTCGGCGCCAAAACAAAACATATTGTTATTGAAAATGATTTTGAAGACCGCATGTCACAGGAAATTACTCCGTTTACAAAATCGCTTGCCGACACCAACCTTGAAGAAATCATTGATATTGTACGCAAAGCGGGGATTTCCGGTATGGGAGGAGCCACCTTCCCAACATACGCGAAGATAAATTCGGCAGTCGGAAAGGTCAACACACTGATTATCAACGGTGCGGAATGCGAACCGTATATCACCGCCGACCACCGTCTGCTGCTGGAGCATCCTGAGAAGGTTATAAACGGG
Organism: Eubacteriales bacterium; assembly: GCA_028709565.1. GTDB lineage: Bacteria > Bacillota > Clostridia > Oscillospirales > CAG-272 > JAQVWU01. The sequence goes on along the minus strand of JAQVWU010000014.1, from coordinate 13,090 downwards.
ACAAAAATATTGCTTAAAGCGCTGGGTCTGAGGCAGGGATTTATTGCTGTTGAGGACAATAAACTCGACGCAATCAATAAGCTGGAGGATCTGCTCGCCGGCAGCGAATTAATTAAAGTAAAAATAATGAAAACCAAATATCCGCAGGGCGATGAACGCCAGTTGATTTATGCCATTACCGGCACGGAATTGCCGGCCGGAAAACTGCCGGCGGATGTAGGATGTGTGGTGTTTAACGCCGAAACATGCGCCGCGATATTTAACGCGTTTATCGACGGCACTCCGCTCATTGAGCGTGTTGTTACGGTTGACGGTGACTGTATTAAAACACCGAAAAATGTCATGGTCACCATAGGAACTTCTTACCGCGAACTGATTGATTTTTGCGGAGGCTTGAAGAAACGCCCGTATAAAGTTATAACGGGCGGGCCTATGATGGGGACCGCAATCTGGGATATTGACGCTCCGATTACCAAAGGAACATCGGCGCTTCTTGTCTTCTCATCGAACTATGCCGATTTATATTCGGATACTGCAGCATGTATACGCTGTGGCCGTTGCGTCGAGGGATGTCCTATGCATCTGATGCCGGCATATCTCGCGTCTTTCGCGCAGAACAGAGATTTCGATATATGCGCGGAGTTTGATGTAATGAGCTGTGTTGAATGCGGATTATGCGCTTATAACTGCCCCGCCAGGGTTCCGATTGTACAGAACATCAGAACCGCCAAAGCAGCGCTGAACGAAAAGCACAGAAAAGAAGCGGAGAAAAAAATCGCGGAGGAGCATAAATATATATCCGAGGGAAAGAAGGCTGAAAACGGCAATGATAAACAACAATAAACCGGATAATATAGACGCGATATCGGCCGACAATAACGACGGTATAAAGTCGGATGCCGGTAAAACAGAAAACAATACCGGTGAAAACGTGATGAAAACCACAGAATCCGTTCCCGCAGAAAACACCGAACGCTTTACGGATAATCTGCTGCTCACCGTTTCACCCTCCCCGCATATAAAGAGTGCCGACAGCACACGCATAATAATGCTTGATGTATTGATCGCGCTGACACCGGCTTTAATCTGGGCAGTGTACATATACGGCTGGCGTGCCCTGACGCTTACCGTTATATCGGTAGTGTCCTGTGTATTGTTTGAGTTATGGTATCAGTTGATTATGCGCAAACCGGTGACCATCGGCGATCTTTCCGCGGCGGTGACAGGTCTTTTGATAGCATTAAATCTTCCGGTTACGGCTTCGTTATGGATTCCCGTACTGGGAGCTCTTTTTGCCATTGTTTTGGTTAAACAGCTTTATGGCGGAATCGGGAAGAATATTGTCAATCCCGCGCTGGCCGCGCGTATATTTATATTTTCATCGTGGACCAAAGAAATATCGGTTATTCCCGAACCGTTTACCCATTGGTCAGCCTCCGCTGTCTCGGTAGACGCCGTTTCGGCGGCAACACCGCTTGCTTTGCTGAAGGATGGGATAATGCCCGAGGTCTCTCTATTTGACCTGTTGATAGGCAACTGTCCCGGGGTTATAGGTGAGATTTCCGCGTTATTGTTGATGGCGGGCGGTATTTATCTGTTGGTCAGACGTGTTATCACATGGCACATACCTGTTGCATATATAGGCAGCGTGGCGATAGTTACCTATCTTTTGCCGCGTCACGCCCTGTCACTGCAATTTATGCTCTATCAGATACTCAGCGGCGGATTGATTCTGGGCGCTGTTTTTATGGCAACCGATTATGCTACCTCGCCTATCACAGCGCGCGGTAAATTAATATACGGTGTAGGGTGCGGTCTGATTACGGTTTTAATACGATATTTCGGAGGATATTCAGAGGGCGTATCGTTTGCCATTATGATAATGAATCTTTTGGTATGGTATCTTGACAGATTTACAAAACCGGTCAGATTCGGAGGTACCGCAAAGAATGGAAAATAGTATTAACAATAAAAACAATGCAAACAAAGATAATTATAAAATTTACGTTAAAACAGCGGTTGTTCTGGCTTTAATCGCCTCCATGACCGCCCTTATGCTTGCTGTTGTCAACGGATTTACTTCGGAGCGCATAAAAGAAAATTTTCGCCTTGAAACGAATAACGCGATAAGTGAATTGTTTGCCGATGGCAAAACTTTTGAAAAACTTGACACCGAATTCAAACTTCCGATAACCGAAGTATGGAGCGTCGGCGGTCATGAGGGACATAATCTGGGGTATTGTTTGTTTGTTGAAGTTAAGGGGTTTAAGGAAGAGATAGTCTTTGTTGTAGGAGCGGATACAACCGGCCGGTGTATCGGTGTTAAGGTGCTGACAAGCGCTGAAACCGCGGGTCTGGGGAGTCTGATAATCGAATCTGATTACTTATCGCAATATATCGGCAAGTATAAAGATCTGACTCTGAACAATGATATTGACGCCGTTACCGGCGCGACAATAAGCTCACGCGCTTTACTTGAGGGGGTTAATGCCGCTCTTGCCGCCGATATCTTTGAACCGGCAACCACGCGGGAAGAGACAACAGCCGCCCAAGAAGCAGGTGATACGGAAGGGGGTATATTCGATGAACAAGTCACAGACTGACCGAAATTTAAATAAAAAATCGATAATATTCTTAAAATCGTTTGCCGGACAGCTCAAAGACGGTATTATTGACAATAACCCGATACTTATTCAGTTGCTGGGCACCTGTCCCACACTGGCAACCTCCACCTCGGTTATAAACGCGGTCGGCATGGGACTTGCGACAACGGCTGTTTTAATCTGTTCGAATCTGTTGATATCACTTCTGAGACGCATTATACCGGAACAGGTCAGAATAGCGGCCTATGTTATTGTTATATCCGGTTTTGTCAGCGCCGTTGAATTGATTATCAAAGCGTTTTTTCCGGCACTAGACCGTTCACTTGGCGTTTTTATTCCGCTCATTGTCGTCAACTGTATTATTCTTGCGCGGGCTGAAATGTTTGCGTCAAAAAATAAACCGCTGCCGTCAGCCATAGACGGACTGTCAATGGGACTGGGTTTTATGCTCGGGTTGATTTTGCTTTCTTCCATTCGCGAAATTCTCGGGTCGGGTACCTTTGTCGGTTACGCGTTATTCGGTGAGAATTATCAGCCGGCATTGCTGTTTGTAATGCCTCCGGGAGCATTTATCACGCTCGGATGCCTTATCGCTTTCATTCAGAAACTGAGAACACTGCAAAATAAAAAAACGCCGGTCAAAGAAGCGGAAATCGGATCGGAATCCGAATCTTCTGAATCTTTTGAAATATCCGAAATGTCCGCTCATAAGACAGATGACGGAAAAGCTGATAACGACCGGGATATCGCCGATAAACCGGATGACACACCTTCGGAGGAAAAAACCGAAGTTGCCGAAATTCAGCCGGAATCGGATAAAAACGCTGTTATAAATGAAAAACCGGAAGACGGTGATGTTAATATGGAAAATGATGTCGGAGGTGATTCGCAGTGATTATCGATCTGCTGCTGCTTATGTTTTCGGCGGTTCTGATAGAAAACTTTATATTCTCGCGTTTCCTCGGTATCTGTCCGTTTCTGGGGGTTTCATCCAAGCCGAATACAGCCCTGGGAATGGGCTGCGCGGTCATCTTTGTAATGTCAATTTCCAGTGCCGTGACATATCTGATATATACTTATCTTCTTGTACCTTTTGAACTTGAATATTTTAAAACTATAGCGTTTATCTTTATAATTGCGGCGATTGTACAATTCATAGAGATGTTTCTGCGAAAATTCGTGCCGTCGCTGTATAACGCCCTCGGTATTTATCTGCCTCTGATTACTACAAACTGCGCCGTTCTCGGTGCCGCTCTTCTCAATATACAAAAGGGTCATAATTTCATATATTCGGTTACCTTCGGCTTTTCATCGGCAGTAGGTTTTACATTGGCAATTGTGATTTTTGCCGGAGTACGGGTCCGTGTCGCGCTTGCCGATCCGCCCCGGTGTTTTAAAGGCATTCCGATAACGTTGGTCACCGCGGGTCTGTTGGCATTGGCTTTCTCGGGATTTGCCGGTATGAGTTTCTGAGTTAGGGAGAAAATAGAAAACATGGATATATTTAATATTATACTGGCGTTTTTATTGTTCGCGGTTATCGGTGCCGTCGTTGGCTTCCTGCTCGCGATAGCGTCAAAAGTTTTTGAAATAAAAACCGATGAGCGTATTGAAGCTGTCAAAGAAGCGCTGCCGGGTGTAAACTGCGGCGGCTGCGGCTATGCCGGCTGCGAAGCGCTTGCCGAAGCCATTGTGTCCGGCGAAGCCAAAGCGAACGCGTGTGTCGCCGGCGGAACGGCAACTGCGGCTGCGGTCAGTGACATTATGGGAGTAGAAACGGAGTCGGCCATACGTCTCAGAGCACAGGTTATGTGCAGCGGGACTAACGAATATTCCAAAAAGAAATATATTTACGCAGGCGCGCAGGATTGTCTGTCGGCTGTTCGTATGGGCGGCGGAGATAAATTGTGTCCTAACGGATGTATCGGGAAGGGAAGCTGTGTGTTCGCCTGTCAGTTCGACGCCATAAAAGTCGAAGACGGCGTTGCGGTTGTCGATTACGAATTATGTACGGGGTGCGGTGCTTGTGTTGCCGCATGTCCAAAATACATTATTAAACTCATACCCTTTGACAGCGCACACTGGGTAGGCTGTATGTCGGTGGACAAGGGCGCGCAAACCCGTAAATATTGTGATGTGGGTTGCATAAGCTGTCGTTTATGTGAAAAAAACTGCCCCTCCGGAGCGATTAAAGTGACTGACTTTGTGGCGGCTATAGATTATTCCAAATGTATAGCCTGCGATAAATGCGTTGAGGTATGTCCGCGTAAAATTATCTGGTCGGGCAAGACACAGAGCCGCGACCTTACAATAAAGTTAAATGATAAAGCAGTATAGAATAAACAAACGCGGTCGGCTAGCCGACCGCGTTTGTTTATTTATTGTTCCAGCTGTTTGCCTAAAAATAAAGCCGCTGTCTGTATGAGTTTCTGTTCGGTTTCAGAGACCGATGTTATGGCGTCGGGTGTATCGGGAACCACAGCCGCGACACAGCCCGTAATGTCACCCTCTGTTATAATAGGCATAACGCAGGATGCGAAATACCCGCTTCCGCTGTCATCGGTTATATATACACGCTTGTCACTGTTTTTTAAGGTATACAGCGAACGGGCTTCAATTATTGCTTCCAAATCATCCGACAGGCGTTTATCAAGAAAATCTTTTTTAGGTACACCGGCACATGCGATAACGCTGTCACGGTCGCAGATTACCACCGATAGATCACCGGTTTTATGCAGAGTGTCGGCATATTGTAAAGCAAACGCACCCAGTTCACCGATAGGTGAATATTTTTTGAAAATTACTTCGCCGTCACGGTCCGTATAAATTTCCAGAGGATCTCCCTCCCGTATGCGCATGGTCCGGCGTATTTCTTTGGGTATGACTACTCTGCCCAGATCATCTATGCGTCTTACAATCCCTGTAGCTTTCATTTATATCCTTTTATATCCTTTCAATTATTTAAAAAACAACCGCAGAAATATTATTTGTAAAGACAGGCTGTTTATACCGCTTATTTAAATAATCTGCTTAGGTTTATGTTGGTAATTATGGTATGTAGCAAAAAATAAAAAAAAACAAGGCAACGGTATTGACAAAATCTTATTTTTATCATATAATACATATGAACCATTGCTCATAGGTTCATAAGTTCATATGAAAGGTGTTATTTGTATGGTGAATGAAAAAATACCGGATAAGGATATTATCGCAAAGATAAAAAGCATTATGCCCGAAGACGAATTTTTATATGATCTGGCAGACCTTTATAAAGTTTTTGGTGATACCACACGAATAAAGATTCTGTACGTACTGTTTGAAAGCGAAATGTGTGTCTGCGATATTGCGCAGCTTCTGGGCATGACGCAGTCAGCCATATCACACCAGTTGAAGGTATTAAAACAGAGCAAGCTGGTAAAATATCGCAGGGAAGGCAAAACCGTCTTTTACTCACTGGCAGATGACCATGTACGCACAATCATAGACCAGGGTGTGGAACACATAGAAGAATGACCCCGGCAATTTATCACTTTTTGAGGGAACGAATTAAGAGGGAACGAAATGAAATACATATTTAAACTGAATAATCTCGGCTGCGTAAGCTGCGCCGACAAGATGGAGCGTAAGATAAAAAAAATCAACGGAATCAGTTTGGCATCGATAGACTTTATGACGCAAAAATTGCTGGTAGAAGCGGACAGTACACAGATTGAGGATATTAAAACAAAAATAGCTGCTGTTATTAAAAAAATAGAACCCGATTGTACAATCGCCATATGAAATATACCGGTTTGGAAGACCGTCAAAAAAAGACAATTATACGCATCATAATCTGTGCGCTGATGATGGTGGCGGCGCTGCTTTTACCGGATTCGGGTTATAAAAAGCCGGCCGCGATGATAATCACGTACGCTGCGATAGGCTATGACGTTTTATGGAAGGCGGTCCGCAATATAATAAACGGACGCATATTCGATGAAAACTTTCTGATGGGAATAGCCACCATAGGAGCGATTATTATCGGTGAATATACGGAGGCTGTAACGGTTATGCTGTTTTATCAGATCGGAGAGTTTTTTCAGGATTATGCCATCGGTCACAGCAGGCGTTCGGTTGCCGATTTGATGGACATCAACCCCGATTACGCGGATGTTGAACGCGGCGGAGCGATTGTTCGCGTCGAACCCCGGGAAGTCAGACCGGGTGAAACGATAATAATAAAGCCGGGTGAGCGGATACCGCTTGACGGCGAGATTATCCATGGTGAATCGTCCATTGATACTTCGTCCATTACAGGTGAGGCGCTGCCCGCGGATATCGCGGTCGGCGATACCGTTATCAGCGGCTGTATAAATATTAACGGGGTGCTGCGCGTCAGGGTCGACCGGCCTTTTACCGAATCGACGGTATCGCGCATCCTCGATATGGTGGAAAACCAGAGCCTGAAAAAAGCCAAAACCGAAAAATTCATAACCCGTTTTGCCCGGTATTATACACCGGCTGTGGTTATCGGAGCGATCCTGCTTGCCGTGATCCCTCCGCTTTTTGGCGGCGGAAATTGGGAAGAACATATCTACCGTGCGCTTGTTTTTCTGGTTGTCTCCTGTCCGTGCGCTCTTGTGATTTCTGTACCGATGTCTTTTTTCGGGGGTATAGGCGGAGCCGCGCGGCACGGTATTCTGTTCAAGGGTTCGGGGAGTCTGGAGTCACTTTCAAAAAGCGAAATAATGGTTTTTGATAAAACAGGAACGTTAACCAGCGGAAAATTCAGTGTAACCGGCATATATCCCGTTTCGGCCGAATGCAGCGCCGATGAATTGCTGCGGCTTGCCGCATATGCCGAATGTTATTCCGGGCATCCTATATCACAGGCATTGCGTGACGCCTACGGGCAAAAAATCGATTGCTCGTCAATAGGCAGCTATAAGGAAATTGCAGGCCGCGGCATTAAATCGGTTGTTGACGGCAGAACCGTTTACGCGGGGAATATACGGCTTATGAATGAATACGGCATATCAACCGAACTATATAAAATTAATGCCGCTAAAGCAAAAACAACCGTTCATATCGCAGCCGGCGGATACGGGAATCCATATCTAGGTTATATTACACTCGCCGATACATTAAAAGCAGACGCAGCCAAAGCAATCACCGGTCTGCGGAAATTGGGCATACGCAGGCTTGTTATGCTGACGGGAGATACGCAGACTGCCGGGGAAGAAGCGGCGCACCGCCTGGGTTTTGACGAAGTATATGCCGGACTGCTGCCGGACGGCAAGGTCAGACAGGTCGAAAGGATGCTCGATGAGCGTTCGGCAAACGGTAAATTGATCTTTGTGGGAGACGGAATTAATGACGCGCCGGTGCTCATGCGCGCCGACTGCGGTATCGCAATGGGAGCCCTCGGTTCCGGAGCGGCAATCGAGGCGGCAGATGTTGTGTTGACCGATGACCGGCCGTCAAAGGTCACCAAAGCGTTGAAGATATCCTATGAAACCATGCGCATTGTTAAGCAGAATATAATATTTGCTCTGACAGTAAAAGCGGTGATACTCGTGCTTGGTTCAATGGGTCTGACCGGAATGTGGGCGGCTGTATTCGCGGATGTAGGGGTATCGGTGCTGGCTATATTAAACGCAATGCGCACCCTGCGCAGCGGACGTTGACAATATTAAAATTAAAAGATTTAAATAAGCCGAAATATTTATATATCGGCTTTTATTTTTTATAATATATACTTGATTTTGTGAATATATAGGGATATAATTATACGGGTATGCCCAGAATTACCGAACAAACCAATGTATACGGAGTAAAATATGCAAATTAATGAACTTATGTGTAACCGCCGCGCGGATCCGATAGGAATCGGGTATGACGCTGTTCTCTCGTGGAACTATTCGACCGAGTATCGCCGGGATTTGTCACAGATTAACTTCAGAATCGAAGCGGCTTACGATATTAATTTTATTTATACAATACATGACAGCGGAATAATTAATTCTGATAATATGAATTATAATCTCGGTGAAGCGATAGAACTGGATTCGTCAAGAATCTATTATTGGAGGGTAACGGTTACAGGAAATGACGGGCAGTCAGAAACTTCTCGTACCGCTTCGTTTGAGACAGCCCTTCTTGACGCTAAACTTTGGGATGTTTTCGGTTCACACTGGATAACGGCCGACGGGGAAGAACCGGCAGCACCCGTCTTTTTTACCGAAACCAAGCCTATGTCAGGTCGTATTGTATCGGCCCGCGCATACGTATACAGTTTTGGTTTTTCATATCTGTGCATAAACAAAACACGCTGTTCACACAGACTGCTGTCCCCTCCGAACACACAATATGACCGGCGATGCCTGTATGAAACATATGATATAACCCCCTGGCTCGATTGTGATAAAAGCAATCTTATAGAAATCTGCGTCGGAGCGGGTTATGGTGAAACATACTCAAAATGGGGGTGGCGTTTCATGGGTAATAAGGGTGTGCGGGCTGTGTTTTTGATCACATATGACAACGGAACCATCGCGCGCTTCGCGACCGATGAAAACTGGAGTATGCGTACCGGAGAAGTGGAGAGATGCGATATTTACGGCGGAGAAACGTATAATGCGGCGGTGGAAGGTTTTAATGTGCAAAAGGTTATCGCGGATAACAGCCGGGCACCCGCCGGAGCATTGATCCCCAATACCATGCCGCACATACGCCCCTATGACTATATAAAGCCTGCAGCCTTATGGACAAATCGTTGCAAAAAAGATCAGGATGACAATCAGGAAGACCGGGATAACGATAAGATAATATATGATTTCGGCGTGAATATTGCCGGATTTGCCGAAATTGCCGTTGAAGCTGACCGCGGAACAAACATTACCCTGGAATTCGCCGAAACGATTGAAGAGGACGGCGGTTGGAATCCGGTGACAAACCGCGAGGCGCTTGCCACGGATGTTTATATATGTTCGGGGTTCGGCGTTGAGAGATGGCATCCCGATTATACCTATCACGGCTTTCGTTATGTCCGTGTCAGCGGGGTAAGCAATACAAGATCGTTTGATATTATGGCATACGCCGTCTGCGCGGATTTACATGAGACGGGTAGTTTCGGTTGTTCGGATGCGGCCGTGAACCGTATACACGAGCACTGCCGCCGCAGTATGCGCGCGAACTTTATGAGTATACCGACCGATTGCCCCGCGCGGGATGAACGCACACCGTGTTCGATGGATTCACAAACCATTGAAGAAGCGGCAATATATAATTTCGACATGCTGTCATATTATTCGAAATGGATAGACGACATAGCGGGTCAAAGAGGGAATCCCGATTGGGCAGGCGATCAGATTTACCTGGTCTGGAGATTATACCGGTATTACGGAGACAAAAGCATTGTGGTGCGCCATTATGATAAATTGAAGGCATATCTCGCTTGTCTTGAGTCGGAAAGCAATGGGTACCTCATGGAAAACGGATTCGGAGACTGGTGTAATCCTAACAATGATACCTGGGACGGTTTTTTCGGGAGTGTGACGGCTGTCAATACATGCCTGTTTTATTCGATGGCTGTAAAAATGGAATATCTTGCGGAGGTTATCGGCAGAGAAGGTGACGCTGCAGCATTCGCCGCGCTCGCGGGTAAAATAAAAAAGGCGTTTTTCGATGCGTGTCTGAAGGCGGACGGGACGATATTATCGGGTAAAATGACCGAACAGCTAATGCCTCTCTATTTCAAAATGGCCGATGAAAAATCGGGACTTGTGTTCGATAAACTCATGGAAACCGTTCGGGATAAGGGTTATATGGATACGGGTATATACGGTACTATGGCCTTTCTTGATGTGTTATCGGACGGCGGTGAACGCGATGCCGCATACGGACTGATAACGCAGCCGGCATATCCCGGATTTGTGTGGCAAATGGCAAACGGAGCCACGTCATTATGGGAACAGTGGGCCTACGGCGGGAGCATGCATTCACATAATCACGGTTTTTTTGCCGGTATAGACGCTTCGTTTTATAAATATTACGGCGGTGTGGAAACTATTGAACCGGCATTTCGAAATTTTACCGTAAAGCCTCGGCTGCCCCGGGGGATTTCCTGGGCAGGCTGCCGTCTTTATACCGTATCGGGCGAAATTGAAGTTAAAACAGAATATTTATCATACGGTACCGAGATGAGTGTCACTGTACCGCCCAATACAACGGCTGAAGTATGGATACCGGTGCCCGAAGATGATTTTACCCTCTTTGACGGTGAACGATTGCTGGATATTGCGGGTTTTGAGAGACGCGGCCGATATCTTTTTAAAAAAACAGGCAGCGGAATTTATCATTTCCGCGCAGTTGTGAAAACCTATTCGCGTTTATAAAATAATAAAATTAATTAAATTCAATGGACATTATAAAATTACAAAAAGAAACACCGGGGCTGTCACATGGAACTGTGGTGGCTCTCGGTATGTTTGACGGTATACACCGCGGTCACATGCAGGTGCTGCGATATACCCGCAGTCTTGCGCAAAAGCAGGGATATGCTGCGCTTGTCTGGACATTCGGCAGTCCTCCCTTCGGAGCGGCCAGCATAACCGACAATTCGGAGCGGGTTGAATTGTTCCGCAGCCTGGGACTGGATTATGTTTTGTTTGAATATTTTGAAAAGGTACGCGATCTGAGCCCCGCTGCTTTTGTCGGCGATGTGTTAATAGGCCGGCTGTATTGCATGACTGCCGTGTGCGGGTTTAACTTCAGTTTCGGTGCCGGTGCGCAGGGGACACCCGAGACACTCGGTAAACTGATGCGTGATGCTTGCAGAGAGGCTGTTGCTTTACCTGCGGTAGAAAACGGCGGGGAAGCGATAAGTTCAACACGCATCCGGTGTCTTATCGAAACGGGTGACGTGGAAAAGGCGGCCTTGCTGCTCGGCAGACCCTATTCCCTCAAAAATATTATAATACACGGCAGCAGTATCGGCCATACCATCGGTTTTCCTACGATAAACATGAATATTCCCGCGGGGAGAGTTGTACCCGCATACGGAGTTTATATCACGGAGGTATTGATAGGCGGAGTGATAAAACGCGGCGTTACTAACGTAGGAGTAAAACCGACCGTGGGCGGACTTGACGCGCCTTTATGTGAAACACATATTCTGGACTTCGACGGAGTTCATTACGGAGAGTATGCCGAGATTCGGTTTTTAGCGTTTCGCCGTCCGGAACGCAGGTTTGAAAATTTAACTCAGCTAAAGGAGGCAATCGGTGAAGATATAAAAGCCGCGTATAGTTGTCGTTAAACTGATCGATTGCACACGGTTCTCTTAATTCATGCTGCCGCTGTGCAGTCTGAACATATTCGTTATTAAATCTGCCGAGGGTTTGTTTTCGGCGTGTGAAAGGTCAGGGTCATCTTTAAGCACAGCATCGGCAGCGCTGTTCGCGTTCTTCAGTGTTGTCATATCGGTGTAAATTGACGCGAGTCGGAAGCGGAATCCGCCGTGCTGACGAATGTCTCCGCTGAGTCTGGGTATGAAATCTCCGGGTCCGCGCAATTCAAGATCCCGTTCGGCGATTTTATATCCGTTATTGGTCTCGCGCATGACGGCAAGACGGGTCAGAGAATCGCTGTTCTTTGTATCGGTGACAAGTACACAATAGGATTTTGCACGTCCTCTGCCCACCCGCCCGCGCAGCTGATGGAGCTGCGATAACCCGAATCGTTCGGCATTTTCGATTATCATTAATGTGGCGTTAGGCACATTGACGCCGACCTCAATTACGGTTGTGGAGACGAGTATCTGTATAGCATTCATATTGAATTCGCGCATTATTTTATCCTTTTCCGTTGTTTTGAGGCGGCCGTGGATACATCCGACATTTAAATCGGGAAAGGTATGCCCAAGATTTTGGGCTGTTTCCACCGCGCTCTTCAGGGGCAGCGTGGCATTTGCGATTTCCTCGGCGTCATATCCGTATCCGAATTTTACTATCTCACCTTCATCGGCCTCCTTCTCTTTTGTCTCCACCGACGGGCAAACCACATAAACCTGATTGCCTGCGTCGGTATGACGCCTGATGAACGCGTTGAGCCGTAAACGGTAGCTTTCGGACACAATAAAAGTATCGATTATTTGGCGACCGGGCGGGAGTTCATCTAAAACGGATATATCAAGGTCGCCGTAAAGCACCAAAGCCAGCGACCGCGGAATCGGAGTTGCCGACATAACAAGTGTATGGGGTGTGCCGATCCCTTTTTCCGAAAGCGCTGCCCGCTGTGCGACACCGAATCTGTGTTGTTCGTCGGTGATTACAAGACCCAGCTTTGCGAACCGGACGCCGCTGCTGATTACCGCGTGTGTCCCTATCACAAATTGCAATTCTCCCGATGATAATCTTTCGTATATCAGGCGCTTTTCTGACGCTTTGGCCGAACCTGTCAGCAGCGCTGTTTTTATGCCGAAACTTTCGAACAGAGCGCTGAGGTCA
>JAQVWU010000244.1 GCA_028709565.1 Eubacteriales bacterium | reverse complement strand
TGCTGCGCGTTGTATTACCGTATTTTGTTACACCTTTTTGCGGGGAGGTTTATCGGTCCCGGTCCAAAATTTGTATATCGTAAAAAGCTGTCCGTCTTTTCCCGGTCGTTTTTGTTTGAAAATTACCGGCGACCCGATTCTGATCTTTACGTAAATCGCCACAGCCAACAGTAAGGGCGATAACACAATCAGCGCGATTAGAGATATGATGAAATCCAGCGGTCTTTTTATATATGCTGCGTACATATGTAACCTCACAAATACTTTTTATCCGCGATGTAAGAGAAAACAATTATTGTCTGCGATTTTTTTTTCCTGTTCATTGCGGATTTTTATCGCTTTGTCATAAATCTCGTTATTTATCACGCGATTTCCCAAATAAAAGTCTTTAAAGTTTTTGTCGCCGCGTCCGAATGTGCGTTTAAATTTGAATAGGGGGTCATCCTCCGCGCTGCTCAAACCGCCTCCTAGATGCAGCCATGTACAGCCGTATGTTCTCAGCATATCGCATACCGTTTTCAAAATCAGGTTATTGGCTGCCAGCGGATAATAATCCGGGTTTGTGGCTGTAAGATGACAATGAGCAAAACCTTTTACGGTATAAAGGGACAGGGAAGCCGCAATGATTTGCCCTTCGTATTTTGCGTTGACCAGCAGCGCGGATCCGGCAAGATTGTTGCGAATACCATGGAAATAGTCTTTACTGAAGAAGTAGCAGTCTTCTGCGCAATTTCTGGTCATTGTCATATAATAAATTTCCGCAAAAGTATCTATTGTATTTAGTTCCCGGTCCGGTTCGATGATTATGCCGTTCTTTATTGCTTTGCGTACCCTGTTGCGGCATTTGGCGTTGAATTGGGTATCATAATAGTTCGGATCGGTAAGGTCAATGGCTATGGTGCGGCGTTTATAGGCGATATTATAAATATTTCCGCAATATCTGTGGTTTTCATAAAGTGTGTGGAATCTTATAAACTCACAAATGATATCATTGCATACGCAATATGTATTAAACGCGGATGCAAAATCCGACATAAGTTCATTCTCATTACCTGACAGCTTTATAATCAGCGGACCTCCGTAGCCGTATGGTGTCACAATATCGTAATACTGTTTACCGTCAATCAGCCAGGGAAGTGGGCGTTTGATAAACGGATGCAGCACGGTGCCCCGATTGGATATAAATTCAAACTTTATGTATTCGCCTTTTTCGATATCTTCGTATGATTTTCCGTATGATTCATTGTAATAAATATCTCCCGCGTCACTGATGCCTTGTGTGATTTGTTTTTCCTTAACAGCTATTTCCATTATATAGTTTCCCCGATATCCTTTATTGCATCATATGCGAAAAAGTGCAACCCCTTAATAACGGACCTGTAATATTTTTAGCTCATTCATAAACGCCTCTGTTTGGTTAAAACATGCGGTGAAATCCCGTAATCGGCGTAAAAGCATCCGATAATGCTGCCGAAATAATGAACCTCGCGTAATGCAAACATTATACGCCATACTAAAGGAAAAAAATGTCATAATTTGAATGCAAAATAAAATATTTTAATATAATTCTATCTATGACATAATAATGTGAAAATATATGATTATTCGCAGAATATTTTATAACAAAAAGAAAATAAATTATTAAGCAACAGGTATTTACAGAAAAGGGGAATAGTGGTATAATGCTGTTATGCAATTTTATTTGCAAATGAAAACATGCAGAGGTTGATTATGGATAACATTAAAGCGCAAAATAAAGATTATGAACACCTGACGATAAACGATATATTACGCTGTATTTTAAAATATAAGCATATCGTTATCATCTGTGTTGTTCTGGGGATAGCGGCCGGTATCGCGGTACAGAATTTTTTAACCGGTGATGATCCGAAGCTGTTCTATTACTCCAAAGCTACCATGATTATAACCTCCAAAAACGCCGAGGGGACCTATCAGGCCAGCGGCAGCATGGACAATCCTTCAGCTTCGGACGTTGCCTTTGCGCAGAACCTGGTACTCACCGTCAGCCAGCTGGCAAAAAGCAATTACGTGCTGAATCTTGTCATCGGAAGACTGGGTGACGACAGTCTGACACCGGATAAACTGAGCGAATATATAGATTGCAAGGTGATAGAAAAAACCGCCTTTATCGAGGTGAGGGCCACATGGCCGGACGAGGAGGACAGCATCCGCATTGTAAACGCCCTGATGGATGTGCTGCCAGACGCGATGACCGAAAAACTTGACATAGGCAGCGTTACGGTGGTGGATTATGCCTCAAAAAGCGAGCCTGTTAAAAAATTCAACGTGCAGTATATTCTGCTGTTCGCGGCGGTCGGTATTGCGGCGGGCATTTTTGCGGGCGTATTGCCGGGTATTCTCAATCCGAAGGTGTATACATCCAAGGATATCAATACATATCTGCGGCTGAACGCCATCGCCGAGATACCGTATATCAATAATAAATCAGACGCCGGTATGCTTGTATCACGGGCAGATACCCCGCCTGTTTACCGTGAGGCGTGCGCCGCAATGGCTTCAGTTTTTCAGTATACGGCGGCGCGCAAAGGCGCCAAGGTCATATATATAACATCGGCGGTCAGCGATGAGGGCAAGACGAACATTTCGATAAATCTTGCGCTCACCCTGTCAGCCAAAGGGAAAAAGGTCGTGTTGATAGACTGTGACAGCCGGCGTCCCGCGGTCGGGGAGCAGCTCGGACTGGATGTGATTATGAGTTCGCTGCAGGATGTGCTCTCAGGCAAGGTCGAAGCGGAGGACGCGCTGATTGCCTACGGCGATAACCTGCGGGTGATACGATCGGATATCAGCGAAACGCCCGTTGATATAAAGCTTTTCGGCGGCATGCTGGAACAATTACGCCAACACAGCGATTATATCATACTGGATACGCCGCCGGTCGGACTGGTATCCGACGCGCTGTTGTTGAACGGCTGTGTTGACGGCGTGCTGTATGTCATAAAGAACGACTACGCCGACATGCAGCTGATCGCCGATTCAATCAATAGTATAAGGGACTCGGGTGCCGATATCCTGGGCTGTATACTCAACGCCAAAAAGTCGTCGGGTAAGTATTATAATAATCGTTATTATAAAAAATACTATAAATCTTATCTGCCCGTCAAGGGTAAGGATAAAGATAAGGATAGAAAACAGGCCTATGCGGCGAAAGGCCAATAAGGCAAAAACAATCCCTGCACGGCAACAGGCTTTGTATGATTTATGACAAAAAAAGAACCGGTTAAAAAATTCCGGTTCTTTTTATTTGGCGCGAACAATGCAAAATATATAACGGATTATCTCTCTTTTTTAAACACAAGCGAACGGACAAGATATATTGCGGTCACTGCTGCGATGCCGAAGGCAGTACCGGCATAATCGAGCAGGACATCCGCCACCGATGAGGTTCTGGTTGTGAAAATCTGGAGGAATTCGTCTGTCACGGCGGTCATCAGCGACAGAAACAGCGGCATAAAGATAAGTCTGAGCGGGCGGCGCGGTGCTATAAACAGTGTCAGCAACATAAGTTCAGCGCCCAGCAGGGCAAATTCGACAAAATGAGCTGATTTGCGGACGAATTTATGAAAGAATTCCGGGTTGATTTTGTCCCCGGGGTCAATCATTCCGAGTATAATCTGCGAAAGGGAGCGACTGGTCTTGTTCGATATTTCCCCCGGCGTCAATGAATTGCCGAAGATGAAAACCACAGTGGCGGCGATAATCAGGATTAATATAAGTATCGGCATTTTTCGGTTCATGTAGTTTATTCCGATCGTTTTGTTTGTAATCAGATACCGTTTACAACGCCCGCGGCGCGGGCTCCGTGGCTGCTGCCGTTATGGTCGGCGAATCTGAATGAATAGATGCTGCCGTCAATATTAAAAAATAAACGGAACGGTGTATTGTTCAGCGATGACAAATCGAATTCGCCGAAATCAAGCTGAGCGTCGGTAGAATCGGTATTTATTATATCAGATACGGCGATTTCTTCACCGTCCGGCGAAAGAATCCGAATCTGCAGGCTGCCGTTGAGGTTGACATGCATGGAACGTCTGCCGCCAAACTTCAGCATTCTTGTCGCAATACTCCCGCTGCCCTCCATTGAGACAAATCCGTCGCGCCGGAGTTTGGCGAGTCCGGTTGCCCCGTTGCGGTAGATACCGTTGGTAAACCAATTGGTTTTATTATAGTTTTCGTCGCCGCCGAATCCGGCGTAATATATCCACAGTTCATCTCCGTTTATAACGGTTACCCCGCCTGCCGACTGTATATAACCCCTGTCCCACGCGCTTTTATACAGCGACGCGTTTATCAGGCTGTCACGGCAGGGGCGAGTGAAATTATAACCGTCACGGCTGTACATGGGAATGAGCTCGGTGATTTTGGGGACGCCGGAGCGTTCGCAGACATCATTTTCGGGTCCGTACATAATCTGGAACATGCCCAGCATTATGCTCTCATAACCGACGGCGTCCACGTTATACAGCTGCGGCTTGAAGCCTATGTACGGATTGGGTTTATCCATATCGTCACAGGCCATCCATTTATGCTGTTCGTCTTCACGCCATACAGACCCCTCAAGATAATCGTCGCATTCCCTGTAACTGCGGCAGCGATTATTCCAGACGTCACGAATACTGTAAACCCATTTTTTCCTGAAGGGATTGTAAAAGACGGTGCTCCTGTCATATACCTCGCTGCCGAATTTGAAATTATTCCAATTGATTCCGTCAGACGAGACAGCAGCTATTCCGGGATATCTGCCCCCCGGGTTTCTTAAATAGAGCTTATATCTTTGGCTTTTATCCGGGGTATCACTGTCAATAAAAACGGTGGTGGAATCGGGACGCAGATAATTTAAATCACCCTGCAGTTTATCCTGCCGGAAATCTTTGTACAGGAGTATTTTATTGGTTCCGCTCTCCAGACCGAGGTCGGGGCGTTCCCAGTGTATACCGTCAGCCGAGACCGCGTAGGCCATTTGATGCAGCCATCCGGCTTCATACCACATTTTAAATATTTTTTCTTCATCGTCATACCACACCCCGCCGCTC
>JAQVWU010000243.1 GCA_028709565.1 Eubacteriales bacterium | reverse complement strand
CACAAGGGCGCCGGATACCAGGGCCGTGTCGTTATCACCGCCGATGAAGACGGCGTCGGCGAAAATCATTGCGCCGCCCGGATAGCACAGCATGCCCCTGCCGGGATATGCCGCTTTATTGTAACCGAAGGAGCCGCCGGACAGGCGAAAGGTTCCGTAATTAACGGCGCCGCCCCCCGACATGTCCGACTCGTTGTAGTTCACCGAACCGCCGGCTATCTCCAGATGACCGGTGTTATAAAATCCCGCGCCGTCTTTGGTCGACTCGTTGGAGGAGACGGCGCCCTCCTGCATGTAATATGTGCCCTCGTTGTATACCCCTGCGCCGCTGACGGCGGTGTTGCCTACGATTTCGGCGTAGGCCTGAGCCGCGCTGCCCGGATTGTATACTCCGCCTCCCGAGACGGCATTGTTGTATAATATACCGCCGCTCATCAATACCGTCTCGGTATCCCTGCCGGTCGCGATACCGCCGCCGAATTCGGCTTCGTTGCAGGCGACAATGCCGCCGTCCGCCGAATAGCTGCCGCTCCCGAAATAAATACCGCCGCCGTATTGCGCGCTGTTTCCGGCGTCGCTCTCGACCATCGGTTCAAGGGCGTATTCGTCCTTTGTAACCATGCCTCCCACCGTGCCGTCCGACATGACGAATTCCCCGCCGGCGATACAGATGCCGCCGCCGTTGAGCATAGCGGAGCAGCCGGTAATCTGACCGCCCGTCATTTCCAGTTTTCCGCCCGAGATGAATATGCCGCCCCCCGAGCGGGCCGAACAGCCGCGGATAAAACCGCCGTATAAACCGAAATTACCGCCCTCAATCAGCACCGCGCCGCCGTCATTATCGCCGGCGTTGTTGTTTTCCACCGTTGTTCCGCTCCAGAAGCGCACGCTGCCCCCCCGCTGTACCAGGGCGTGGGCTCCGGTTCCCCCGCTGCCGTCGATTACCAAGGTGTCGTCCAGGTCGGTGTTCTTAACATTGCCCAGGATAAGCGTTCCGTAATCTATAACGATCATGGGGCTGTCATAAAAGCTGCGCCCGATAACGCAGCCCGCACCGTTGAGGGTAATCTCTCCTCCGGTAACGGTAATCGGTGAGGTGAGGGTGATATCGGCGCGCAGAAAGATGCCGCCGTTGTCGCCGACCCAGCCGGCAGCCTCGCCCCCCAGCGCCTCCAGCATAGACGCCTCGCTGTCCGCCGTCCCGCCGGGGGCGGAGACGGTGTCGGCGGCGTATGCGCCCGGGGTAAAAATCGCCGATAAAATAAAAACAAGCAGCGCAATTAAGAGTGCCGCGATTTTCGGATGTTTTAAATAGCTGAACATATAGTCACAATTATTAGTTTCGGGAACGGTTGACCTCATGGGATTTCCTTTCGCTGTATATAAATCGGGTAATTCAACCCCATATTATATTATATCATAAAAATAATGGTTTTTGTCAACAATTAATGAATTCATTTTTGGTGAAGAATGCACAACACAAGCCATTTCGATTTGAATATAACTTACATTTAACATGAAATTTTAAAAAAGTCGCAAAACCTCTTGAAACTTTTTTTAAATGTGTTATTATATAGTCGTGGTGATACGGCAGTTGACCGGATGCAGCACGCGTTATTACATAACGTTATTACATAAAATGATATAAGAAATGATATAAGATATATATATGATATATATGAAAAATCCCGGCAGGTTTCATTACCGACGAAACATGTCGGAATCGAATCCGGTATTTACTGCAAGGAAAGGGTGACAATAAAATGCTCCCGCTGGAAAAATTAACCGAGGAAGCGAAAGCCGGCTTTGAAAAGCGCGGTATATCAGAGGAAGACATACTGCTTGCCGTTGAGCTGGACCTGGATATGCAAGGCAGCTTCGGTGAAACGTGGCTTGCCGTCAGCATGACCAAGGGCAGGCTTTATACCATGTCGATATCTACCGACGCCGAAACCGTTTTACGGCAAAAAAGGTTACAGGAACAGGCTAAGAAAAAAACAAAGCATAATAACGACGACAGGGACAAAGAAAAGGAAAAAGAAAAAGAAGTAGATACCGATTTGTTCAATGACGCCGTCTTCAGCGAATATGAGCTGGAACGCATATCCAATACATACGTCGATAATTTCGCGACCTCCAACCGCATACTTACAAAAATGGATGCCTCCGAAGACGATCCCGGCACTACCGTAGTTGTCGCTTACAGCACCAACGCCCGCAAAAAGAAACTTTTTGCCTTTATAGACATACTGGAACGACTCAAGAACGGCGATGAGATAAGCGAAGAAGACGCCATATTTGAGCAGTTCAATGTCAGGTGCCCCAAGTGCCATACCGTCTATAAAGATCAGAACCGCCGCGTTTGCGATAACTGCATGAATCAGAAGGCGATAGTGCGTCGTCTGCTCAAATATTTCACCGATTTCAAGCTGCAGCTTGTGGTAGTGATGTTGTGCATGGTATCCTCATCGGCTATCTCCCTCATCAGTCCCATAATAAACGGTAAGATTTTCTATGACCAGGTCATATATAAACCGGGTATTGTAAACGGCAAACCTGTCGGACAGCTGCACACGGTGGGATGGGTTTACGCGCTCATCGGCATTATCTTCGGCATATCGGTACTCTCGCTGGTCATCGGTATTATACAAAACCGCGCAAACGCCCATATGTCTACCCGTGTTACGCTGAACATGAAGCTGGATATCTTCTCGGCCATGCAGAAGCTTTCCCTCTCTTTCTTTAACAACAACCAGACGGGCAGACTCATTACCCGCGTAAATTCCGACGCCGAAAACATACGCTCCTTCTTTATCAACGGCGTACCCCATCTGATCATCAGCAGCGTCAACTTTATCGGGCTGACCATCTTCCTGTTTATTCTCAACTGGAAACTTACCCTTATTGTTTTCGTTCCGGTACCCCTGATTATACTGATATTCAAGTTCATGCTGCCCAAACTGTGGCGCATGTATTCCATGTCATGGCGCCGCTCCTCATCGCTCAACGCGGTGCTGGGCGATTCGCTGACCGGTATCAGGGTTGTCAAGGCTTTTGCCAAGGAAGCGGAGGAAACCAACCGCTTTTATACATACGCCGATAAATTATATAAAACTAACCTGCAGCTCAACAAGGTCAGCATAACCATTTTCCCGGTTATCAGCCTGCTTATCGGTATATCCAGTAACGCCATCTGGGGATTCGGCGGTATAGACGTAATGAATGAGGTTATGACATACGGTGAGTTTACCACCTATTTCGGATATCTGGGCATGATATTCGGGCCTTTGAACTTCTTTACCGAGTTTACCAACCTTATGACCCAGACGACCAACTCCGCGCAGCGTATGTTTGAGATTATAGACGCCATTCCGGAAATTCAGGACGCCGAAAACGCGGTGAAGATCGACCGTTTTGAGGGCAATATAGAATTTAAAAAGGTATGTTTCCACTACACTCCCAACCGTCCTATACTTAAGAACGTAACATTCAAGATAAATAAAGGCGACCATATCGGTCTTGTCGGACATACCGGGGCCGGCAAGAGTACCATCGCCAATCTGATTAACCGTCTGTACGATGTGGTGTCCGGTTCGATTGAAATTGACGGTGTTAACGTAAAAAACATCGCCGGCGAATCGATGCGTGAAAATATCGCTATCGTATCTCAGGAAATCTATCTCTTTAAGGGCACAATAGCCGACAACATCCGCTACGGCCGTCCCGATGCAACCATGGACGAGGTTATTGAGGCGGCACGTACAGCCAACGCCCATAACTTTATCCTTCAGCTCCCCCACGGATATGAAACCATTGTCGGAACGGGAAGCCGTTCGCTCTCCGGCGGCGAACAGCAGCGCGTATCAATAGCCCGCGCCCTGCTCCTGGGTCCCTCCATACTTATCCTGGACGAGGCTACGGCTGCCATGGATACGGAAACCGAACGGCTGATACAGGATGCCCTCAATCTGCTCATTCAGGGCCGCACAACCATAACCATAGCGCACCGTCTGTCCACCCTCAAGGAATGCAATTACCTGTTCGCGCTGGAGAACGGTGAAATCGCCGAAGAGGGCTCGCACGCCGAACTCATCGCCAAGAAGGGCATATATTACAGACTTTATACCCTCCAGAACGAAGCGATGAGAAAGGTGCTCCAGGGCATGTGATGAAAATAAAAAATATATTATATTACGGAGGATGACATGAGAATAAAAGTAAGGCTTGACACAATGACAGCAATAAACAACTTTGTCAGCGACATGACCAAGTACAACGGCAACGTATATCTGACCGACAAGGACCGCAATTTTATAGTCAGCGCAAAATCCATGCTCGGTGCCGTCTATTCAATGGAATGGGACGAGGTCTGGTGCGAATCCGACGAGGATATTTTCCAGATCGTCAACAAGTATATGGAAGACTGATAGTTGTCCTTATTTTTGAACTCGTAAAAGCAAAGGGGTAACCAAAATGGCAGACAACACAGAAAACAAAGAAAAAGAAACGCAAAATATAAAAACCGAAACAGAAAAAGTAAAGAATCCGGACGCAAAGGATCCGGACGAGGCAAAGGCGGAAAGCAAAGAAAGCGAAAAAGCCGCCGATGAATCAAAAGAATCCGAAGAATCCAATAAGCCCGAAGATTCAGAAAAGTCTGATAAATCCGAAAAAGAAGAGAAGAAATACCTTGACGAAATTGACGGCGGAGAGGAAGGCGACCTCATTCTTGAGAACCAGCGTGAATCGATTCCGCTGAATCCAAAGAACGCGCGCTTCTTCCGTTCCAAGGGCAATCTTATCTCCCTTGAACTCAACGCCGAAGGTAAAGAAACCGAGGTGTTTGAGCGGGTTGTCATTCTGCGCTCATTTCCGGTCACTAATCCCGATGAATTTCTTTCGGTCCGGGAACCGGACGCAAAAAAGAAGGGCCGCGGCAAGGAAATCGGTATGATACGCCGTATGAGCGATTTTGACGAAGCCACCACCATGCTCTTTCTTGAGGAGCTGGACCGCCGTTATTTTTCGCCTCAGATTCTGCGTATCATCTCGGCGAAGGAGAAATTCGGCTATTCCTATTGGGACGCCGAAACCACCGCGGGTCATGT
>JAQVWU010000242.1 GCA_028709565.1 Eubacteriales bacterium | reverse complement strand
ATTATATATTCAAGTGCGGAAGTCCATGGAGGCGTTGAAAGTTTTACCGAAGATATTTGCAATTCGACAGGCATATATATCGAACACGGATATAATCTTTTGAGCCACATGATTAAAAACAATAATTATTGATGTTTGGATCGATTTAAAAATCGAAAGGACCGGATGGACAATTATGATGCAAAATATAAACAAAGCGATTGAGTTTCAGGTCACACAGAATATAGGCGAAACCGGTGATATAGGTGATATAGAACATGAAAATTTATTAAAACCGGAAAAGCAAAACGGTGAAAACAAACATAGCGGTTCGGCAAACACCGACTTTTTATCATCGGTATTTGAGTGGATAGAACTTTTTGTTTTTTCGTTTTCTTTGGTTTTAGTAATTATGACCTTTGCCGTACGTCACTCACCTGTTATCGGTTCATCGATGGCACACACGCTTGAAGAAAAAGATATTTTGCTCGTATCCGGCATTATGTATGAACCAAAACAAAATGATATCATAGTTTTCCAGTCACCAAATGTAGGTTATGACGAGCCCCTGGTGAAACGTATCATAGCTGTCGGCGGTCAGGAAATAAACATAGATTTTTCAACATGGACCGTGTTGGTAAACAATGAAAAACTGGATGAAACTTACGTAAATTATGAAGAAGGACGCAGTATGTTGTCATCAAACATGCAGTTCCCTCTAACTATACCCGAAGGATATGTTTTTGTAATGGGCGATAACCGCAATCATTCCCTTGACAGCCGTAACTCAATGGTAGGATTAGTGAATGAGCGCTATATAATCGGACGTGTTATCTTCCGGGTTTATCCGTTTGATAAAATAGGACCCGTAGAATAAGCAAAAGGAGATTGATATGCCGTCGCAGACAATACAGTGGTTTCCCGGACATATGGCCAAGACCCGCCGGCTGATCACCGACAACCTGCCGTCTGTTGACATGATTATAGAACTTTTGGACGCAAGAATCCCCCGGAGTTCTCAAAATCCCGAAATAAACTTACTTGTCGGCGCAAAACCTGTATTGACAATATTAAACAAAGCCTCCCTGTCGGACCCCGAAGTCACCTCGGACTGGAAAAAAGAATTTAACCGTATCGGCAGGCAATGTATATTCACCGACTGTATTTCGGGTTACGGAATTAAAGAAATCAAAAACGCCGCCAATAATATTTTATCCGATAAAATTTATAAAAATCAAACGCGCGGTATGACAGGACGAGCATTGAAAGCAATGGTTGTCGGCATCCCCAATGTAGGCAAATCCACTTTTATAAATACTCTCGCCGGAGGCAAAAAAGCCAAAGCGGAGGACCGTCCCGGTATAACGTTAACCAAACAATGGGTTTCCACGTCAGCGGGCATAGATTTATTGGACATGCCCGGTGTGCTATGGCCTAAATTTAAAGATCAAACCATCGGAGAGAATCTGGCGCTTACCGGAGCAATTAAAGATACCGTTCTCGATACCGAACATATCGCGATTATTTTATGCCGGCGTCTGCGGAAATTATATCCCCAATTATTAAAAACACGTTATAAGCTTGAATCCGAGCCGGATTTTGCCGAACTGCAGGATTGGGAATTGTTTGAATTGATCGGGCGGAAAAGAGGGTTTTTGATTTCGGGCGGGGAGGTTAATTACGAACGTACCGCCGCCATACTGCTTGATGAATTCCGCGGCGGGAAAATCGGTAAGATAACACTGGAAAGGCCGTAATTACATGCTGTCCTGGGATTTGGAAACCAAATATCGTTCACTCGGTTACGAAATAATATGCGGAACGGATGAAGCCGGTCGGGGACCGCTTGCGGGACCCGTTGCGGGAGCTGCGTGCATATTACCCTCTGATTTCAATATCGACGGGCTTGACGATTCCAAAAAATTGTCACCGAAAAAACGCGATTTATTATATGAATTTATAACCGCTCACGCGCTTTCATATGCTGTTGCTTATGCCTCCGTCGAAGAGATTGAAGAGATTAATATTTTAAACGCCGCTCTGCTTGCCATGGAACGCGCTGTCCGTATGCTCAATCCTCAGCCGTCGCTTATACTGGCTGACGGAAACATAACACGCGGATTTACAAAAGACGCTGTTTCGGTCATAGGCGGAGACGCGTTGTCACCGTCTATCGCAGCCGCTTCCGTATTGGCAAAAGTAAGCCGTGACCGGCTGTGTGCGGAACTTGACACGCAATATCCCGGTTACGGTATCGCCAAACATAAAGGATACGGGACGGCATTCCATTATGAAATGCTGAAAAAACTCGGTCCCTCCCCCTGTCACCGGAAAAGTTTTTTAAAAAATTTACATAAAAAATAAAATAAAAATAAAAATTAATATGAAAAATATAAATCTGAGAACCGAAGGACTTCGCGGTGAAAACATCGCATGTGATTATCTGTGCCGGATAGGTTATACTATAATCAAGCGAAACTTTCGCTCAAAATACGGCGAGATAGATATTATTGCCGAAAATGATACTCATATTATTTTTGTCGAGGTTAAGTCCCGTTCGGAAACCATATCACAAATGAAATACGGGCGTCCCGCAATGGCTGTCAACTATAAAAAACGCGAGCATATCCTGAAATCCACGAAAAAATATCTGCAGCTGTATAAACCGCAAAAAAGTCCGCGGATTGATATAATAGAACAGCTGATATCTCCGGTAACCGGAACAGAATTTATGCAAATAAAAATCACTCATATTAAAGCTGCGATTGAAGACGATTAAAGACGATTGAAGACGATTGAAGACGATTGAAGACAGTTGATTTTTTATTATTAAATTATGGTAATGACATGAAATTGTTTGATCTGCACTGCGACACTTTATCTCAAATGCTGCAAACTTCACAGGATCTTGCCGAAAACAATCTGCACGTGTCGCTGAAAAGAGCGTCTCGGTACGATACTTACACCCAGATATTTGCTGTCTGGAGCAATCAGCAAATGTCCGATGATGAAAATTACACGCGTTTTTTCGAAATAATAAACTACGCCGCTTCAGAATTAAAACGCACGCCCGATTTTATTCCGTACCTTGCCGTTGAAGGCGGTAAACTGCTCAACGGCGATCTTTTACGTCTTGATGTTTTACATAAAACAGGTGTCCGTTTTTTAACACTGGTTTGGAGCGATACCTGTTGTATCGGCGGAGCTCATAATACCGACAATGGCTTGTCCTCTTTCGGACGTGATGTGGTCAAAAGGTGTTTTGATCTGAATATAATACCCGATCTATCCCACGCGTCGGACAGAAGTTTTTATGAGGCATATGAAATCGCGCTTCTTAATGACAAGCCGGTCATAGCATCGCATTCCAATTCCCGAACGGTTTGCCATCACCGCCGCAACCTGACCGACGATATGTTCCGGTTGATTGTTGACATAGGCGGTATAACGGGAATAAGTCTGTGCAGACCCCATCTCACAAAAAGTGAAAATTGCGGCATAGATTCGGTCGTCGCTCACATCGAACATTATATGTCATTGGGCGGAGAAAAGACAATTTGCCTGGGATGCGATCTGGACGGTATAGATAAACCGCCGTATGAAATAAACGGCATAGAAGACCTGTATAAAATCGGAACCGAACTTCAGCGGTTAAATTATCCGAATGACCTTATAGAAAACTTATTTTCTGCCAACGCGGAAGACTTTATGAAAAAAAACAATATAATCCCGGAGTTAAATATATGATATATACAAGCACACGCGGAGGAAACGAGCGTTTATCCTCATCCGAGGCGATCAAGCAGGGCATTGCCTCAGACGGAGGACTGTTTATGCCTGAGACAATACCTCAATTCGACGAAAAATCCTTTGAAGCATTACGGGATATGAACTATCCGGAACGTGCGGCGTTTATATTATCCCGCTTTCTGGATGATTATACCTATGATGAATTATTTGATGAGTGTACCGCCGCTTACAGCGCGGAAAACTTCAAAGGCGGAGCTGCGCCGGTCAGAACACTGAATAAAAAGCTGCATATGCTGGAACTATGGCACGGGCCCACCTGCGCTTTTAAAGATATGGCGCTTCAGATTATGCCCCGTCTTCTGTCTCTCGCTTTATATAAAACAGGTGAACCACGCGATGTATGTATTCTTGTAGCCACCTCGGGTGATACCGGCAAAGCGGCGCTTGAAGGGTACCGGGACGCGGACCGGGTAAAAATAATGGTATTTTATCCTGCCGAGGGTGTGAGTACAATCCAAAAACTCCAGATGGCCACCCAGGAAGGCAATAACGTCCGGGTATGCTCCGTTAAGGGCAATTTTGATGATACACAAACCAATATAAAAAAGATATTTTCGGATAAAAAAATTGCCGATTCTCTTTCAAAAAACGGATACTTTTTATCAAGCGCCAACTCTATAAACTGGGGAAGACTCGCTCCTCAAATAGTTTATTATATTTCCGCCTATTGTGATTTATTGAAAAACGGGACCATAGATTCCGGTGATAAAATAAACATTTGCGTACCGACCGGCAACTTCGGAAATATTTTTGCCGCATATCTCGCAAAACGCGCGGGACTGCCCACCGGAAAACTTATCTGCGCGTCAAACCGGAACAATATATTAACCGATTTTCTGAATACAGGTATTTATAATCGCAACCGCCGTTTTTATACAACCATGTCTCCATCAATGGACATACTTATTTCCAGTAATTTGGAACGTATGTTATATCTTACCGCAGGACCCCGGCGTACCGCGAAATATATGACTCAACTGTCCGATGAGGGTTTTTATGAAATAGAAAACGATGTTAAATCCGAATTCGATAATATATTCCGGGGGTATTTTTCCGGCGAAGAAGAAACCTCATCGATGATAAAAGATACCTACAACGAATATAATTATCTTATTGATACGCATACTGCGGTAGCTTTGCACTGCGCCTGTAAATATCTGAGCGATACCGGTGATACGCGCCATATGCTTGTTGTATCTACCGCAAGCCCTTATAAATTTGCTTCGGATGTTTACCGTTCCGTCGCGGGTAAGAGATATGAAAACGAATTTGACAATATTAAAGCGCTGAATAATCTGACCGGAACAGAGATACCCGCACCCTTATCCGG
>JAQVWU010000241.1 GCA_028709565.1 Eubacteriales bacterium | reverse complement strand
AGTGCAATATTGCCCACGGACTGACCCGGTTTGAAGTGGTCGGACTGCCCGATGTGGCGGTTAAAGAAGCGCGGGAACGCATTCGCGCCGCGATTTCCAATTCTCACTATGTTTTTCCGGATAATACGGTAATTATTAATTTAGCGCCGGCGGACCGGCGTAAAGAGGGCACGGCATATGACCTTGCCATTGCCGTAAGTCTGCTGCGCGCGACGGGCAATATTTCCGGCAATGCGGATTATACTAAATATTGTTTTATCGGCGAATTGGGACTTTCCGGCGAGGTAAGACCGGTGCACGGAGTGCTCTGTATGTGCGTAGCGGCGAGGGACAGAGGTATGACAGAGATTTTTGTACCCGAAGCCAATGCCGCCGAAGCCTGTGTTGTAAAGGGTATTAATGTATACAGTGTTATTGAATTGAATGACATAGTGGCGCATTTAAATAACAAAAAAGAGATTATACCCACCGCTTATAATCCGGATACCGGACTGCGCGCAAACTATGAAGGTGAACCCGATATGTCAGAGGTTAAAGGGCAGGAACGGGCAAAACGAGCGCTTGAAATAGCGGCAGCCGGCGGTCATAATCTCATGCTAATCGGTCCGCCCGGTACGGGGAAGAGCATGCTCTCCAAACGCCTCCCTTCGATTTTGCCGGAAATGTCCTTTGAGGAATCGCTGGAAACCACAAAGATCTACTCGGTAGCCGGTCTTTTGGCTGAAGGTTCCCATATTATCACACGGCGTCCCTTTCGTTCCCCGCATCATACGGCATCGGCAGTCTCATTGTCCGGCGGCGGTAAAATCCCCTCTCCCGGTGAGATTTCGCTGGCGCACAACGGCGTGCTGTTTTTGGACGAGTTACCTGAATTTTCAAAGTCGGTCACCGAATCGCTCAGACAGCCGCTTGAAGACTATAAAATAACCATTTCACGTGCAATGGGACGGCTGACCTTTCCCGCGGCGTTTATGCTAGTCTGCGCCATGAACCCATGCAGGTGCGGCTATTACGGTCATCCCACGCATCCGTGTGTTTGTCATGCCGATGATATCAAAAGATATATGTCAAAACTCAGCGGACCGCTCCTGGATCGCATCGATATTCAGATTGAGGTTCCGCCGCTGTCATATGACGAATTATCAAATGCGAAAATCGCCGAAACCTCCGCTGTGGTACGCGAAAGGGTGACAACCGCGCGCCGAATTTCCTCCGAACGGTTTAAAGGCGATAAAATATATTCAAACGCCGCCATGACGCAGCAGCATCTCAGGAAATATTGTAAACTGGGCGCGGAGGCATCGTCTCTGCTGCGGGACGCGTTTGAACGCATGAAACTTTCAGCTCGGGGGTATGACAGGATATTGCGTGTGGCGCGTACGATAGCGGATCTTATGAACAGTGAGGAAATCACCGCGATGCATATCGCCGAAGCGGTGCAGCTGCGGAGTCTTGACCGGAAATATCATGTATGATATTAAAAAAATAAATACAACAGGATGTATAAAAAATGAAAAAGAAGTGGGTCGGTATCGATATAGGCGGCACAAAGACCTTGTTTGTAATTGCCGATGCGAACGGCAGCGTTTATTACAGCGAACGGTATCCGACAGATAAAGATTCAAACTGTTTGCCTGACGCTGTTTATGAATTTATTGACAATAGCGGCATATCCCGGGAAGATATAGGGGCTGTGGGCATCGGCGTTTGCGGTATTGCCGATGTTGAAAAGGGCATTGTGAGAGCGGCCCCCGCCGTCGGCTGGTTTGATGTTAATCTGCGGGAATTACTCCGGAGCCGCATACCTTGGCCCGTATACGTTGAAAACGATGTTAACTGCTGCGCCATGGGCGAACTGGAATGCGGTCTGCTCAAAGGCTGCGGCAACGCCGTGTATATTGCAATAGGCACAGGTATAGGCGGCGCGATTGTAATAAACGGAGATATATACCGCGGCAGCGCGTTTTGCGCCGGTGAAGTCGGGATGACGCTTTGCAAACATGACATTAAAGACGGCGGACCCGTCAGAATCGAAAACAAGGTTTCGGGTTTAGCCATAAATACCCACGCCTCCGCATATGGGTTGACATCAAGGGAGCTTTTTGCCGCATACATGTCCGAAGGTTTGGATACTGGCGGCCTTATAGCGGATTTTATAACCGAAATCTCCGTTCTTACGGCAAATTGCGTGTGTCTGTTAAACCCGGAGCGGATAGTAATAGGCGGCGGAGTAGCGCAGTCTATGCATTGTGTTATCGATGACATAAGAAGGCTTACAGCCGCGTATGCGCCCGCCCGCACGGAAATTTATCTGTCCGGCTTCGCCAATGAAGCGGCGGCTATCGGGGCGGCTATGTTTGCGTATCATTCGGAATGCGGTAAAATTATATAATCGAGACCGGGCGTCCGTTGCGGTATACCGATGCCCGGTCTAATATTTATTATGAATTTATTATATAACGGTAACATCCCATCCCATAAATCGGCCGAATGTTTTGAGCACCTCGGCATCGCCTTCATAAACGAGAGCGGCGTGGTGGATCCCTCCGAGGCGGCTGTATTTTTCGAGAAAATCAATAACAGGCAGTTTAGGCCTAAACCAGCCGTTGAGAAACACCCGCTGCAGATTGGTTTGAACCTGCGCTATATCAAGCATCTCTCCCTCGGCGATAATGAGGGAATACTTATTGTTTTTTTGGGGAGCGAGACAACTGAACAATACATTGCCGCCCTTAAAACCACCGATTAAAGCCGTTGTATCACCGGCGTCGGTATAAGGGAATATTTTTCGCGTCAGCTGTAATCTCCCGGCGGTACACCTGGGGTTTATTTCTCCCATATGACTTAAAAATATCGTATCGCCCCGCCAATCAGGGCAAAACATTTCGGTGAAGCTGGTCTGTTCGTAAACCGAGAGCAATGATCCGACCAGCGCCGCTGTCATGACATCCCCTTCGCCGGCATATCCGATACCGGCAGCCATAGCTTTGGAAGCTTCGCAGAATGGCATTTTCGAAAAAACCGATGAAGCCGAAGCCGATAAAAAATTCATGGAGAAACCCGACAGCCGGTTTTCAGCAATCCATTTGCGTACACTTAGACCGACCTTTGTGGTATCATAGTATAACTCTTCGGTAATGCCGCTTGTGTCATATAATTTTTTATCGGAATCGTATTCGGCTTTTATCTCTTCATCGCTAACCGCCCGGGTTTGATTTTCGTCAAAGGGGATAACCTCCATTCCGATAGTGTCACGCAGGGTATTATAGGAAATACCGAAATCCCCCATGCCTTCAAATTGGCCGCCCACGCTGCCGATTCGCGCGTTTCGCATTGATTTGGCGATTCTTGCGGCGTAAACAGCGACTGTAACGCGATTGATAACATCCGAGTAATGCCAGTGCCCCGCGAATATTTCAAAAGGCTTACCGTTGCGGCGGAGCAGGTTGCACATGTCCTGAACACCGTGAATACCGTGATTGTATGATAACGCTTCGGCTTCCGTTTGTGTGTCGTAGATAAAATCGGGTGTAGTGTCCAGTACAATTATCGGCAGAGATGTCGCGGCCAGTACGTCCGATGATTCAAGCGAGGGCGAATATGCCAGATGCAGCGTGATAATCGCGTCAGCGTCTTCGGATTCGAATGTTTTTACCGCGTCCTCGAATTCCGATTTAACGCGGCATACGGGGACGTCAATTACCGAAATACCCTGCCCGGTAAGTTTATCGGAAATAAGCTTATGAAAAGCATCGATTTTAACGCGCATTTCGGGTGAGGAGTCATCGTAAAGTTTAATGTACAGGGGCAGCAGACCTGCTTTGATTTGTTTCATTGGTTTTACCTCATACTTAGTATTTATTATTGTTTTATAGAGGAGTGCCATGCTTTTTTCCAGTTTGCTCTTTATATATTTTTTTATGCCTTTATTGGCGCTGCTTTATTTTCTCAATATAAACAACGCGTGGCGGCGCGGTTTGCTGATATTGTTTTCACTGGCGTTTTACGCGTGGGGTGAACCTACATATGTATTACTGATGCTGGTTTGTGTTCTTGTGAATTTTATATTCGGTCTGGAGATCGGCAAATCTCAGTCTGAGGAAAAAAGTAAACGCGCGTTTGTTCTGCTCATAACCGCAGTTGCCGTAAATCTAAGTTTTTTGATATTCTTTAAATATGCAGCCTTTTTTATTAAAACCGTCAATCTGCTGCCGGGCATTCGGCTGGCGGTTCCCGAAATCGCGCTGCCCGTGGGGATCAGCTTTTTCACATTTCAGTCTATGTCGTATACGATTGATGTATACAGGGGTGATGCGGCGGCGCAGCGGTCATTTTCTAAACTGCTTTTATATGTGTCGCTGTTTCCCCAGCTTATCGCCGGACCGATTGTGAGATATAAGGATATCGAATCACAGCTTGACGACCGCGGCGCCGACATCTCCGAGATCTGTGAAGGTATGTATCGGTTCGCCTGCGGATTGGCAAAGAAGGTTCTGATTGCTAATCCCTGCGGCGCCGCTGCCGACACGATGCTCTCCCTGGGAGCGTCCGAAGCGTCGGTAATCAGTTCATGGTTCGGAGCTTTATTTTTTGCACTGCAGATTTACTATGATTTTTCGGGTTACAGCGATATGGCTATCGGATTGGGTGGTATATTCGGCTTCAGGTTCAGAGAAAACTTTGATTATCCGTATATATCCCGCAGCGTAACAGAATTCTGGCGCAGATGGCATATATCTCTGGGCACCTTTTTTCGCGATTATCTTTATATACCCCTCGGGGGAAACAGACAAATGTGGGTTCGCAATGTACTGATTGTCTGGCTGCTTACCGGTATGTGGCACGGAACTTCCTGGAACTTTATCGCATGGGGTCTCTTTTATGCCTTGTTGTTGCTGGCTGAGAAAAGACTGTCATTAAAATTTTCTTCGCCCCCTGTGCCTGTTGCTTATATATATATGTTTATAGTAAACATCATCGGCTGGACAATTTTCTATTATACCGATTCGTTTTTGCCCCGTGTCGGCATGCTGTTCGGATATGGCGGTATCGCGACAGGTGATGTTTTCGATATATCGATTATCAGAAATAACTTCCTGCTGCTTTGCGTCGCGATTATACTGTCT
>JAQVWU010000240.1 GCA_028709565.1 Eubacteriales bacterium | reverse complement strand
GCATGGAACGTATAATGGGCCGTGATTATTCCCCCGTTCGCCGTGTTTTCGATTACGCGGAAGCGAATTTTATCGGCGATGTCCCGCTTATGTATGTGCTGACCGTGACCACCAACAGGGGAGATGATGTTTTTATACACGGTTTGTGGTATGGGCGCAGCCGCGGGAACTTCGAGGAAGCGGTGGCGCTGAGCCGGGAGAAGAATCTGACCTTCCTTGATGAGCCGCTCAAAAAGGTTATAGTGTATCTCGACGAGCGCGAATTCAAGAGCACCTAGCTCGGAAACAAAGCAATTTACCGCACGCGCATGGCTATCGCAGACGGAGGGGAACTCATAATTCTGGCTCCCGGTGTCCGCAGATTCGGCGAGGATGCCGAAAATGACCGGCTTATCCGTAAATACGGTTATGTCGGCAGGACACAGGTGCTCAAACTGACAGAAGAAAACTCCGATCTTAAACGGAACCTGTCTGTCGCGGCGCATTTGATTCACGGTTCGTCGGACGGGCGGTTTTCCGTGACCTACGCGGTGCGCCATTTGACAAAAGAGGAGGTTACCGGCGCTTCGTTCGGATATATGCCCCTTGACGAAGCGGAAAAACGCTGGAATACCGCCCGGCTGACCGACGGTTTTAACACCGCGGGAGGCGAGGAGCTGTTTTATATATCAAATCCGGCGCTCGGTTTATGGGCGGTAAAATAAGCATATAATCATATCTCGATTTGAATTATATTATATAAATATGTGTTAAAATATACCGAATGGGGGAAAGGCGATGAAACGCAATGTTATCGTTTCGCAGTCAGGCGGACCGACACCCGTGATAAACAATTCACTGCGCGGGGTAATAGACATGTGCCGCAGCTACGACGATATTGGAACGGTTTACGCAGGCTGGCATGGTGTCGAGGGTATTCTGACCGAGGATCTGCTTGACCTGTCGTCACAGCCGGAGGAGGAAATCGCGCTGCTGCGCACCACACCCACGGCGGGTTCTGTAGGAAGCTGCCGCTATAAGCTCAGGAAAGAAAACGCCGGGGACTTCGAACGCGTTATTGAGGTCATG
Organism: Eubacteriales bacterium; assembly: GCA_028709565.1. Classification (GTDB taxonomy): domain Bacteria; phylum Bacillota; class Clostridia; order Oscillospirales; family CAG-272; genus JAQVWU01. Next base: position 4,086 of record JAQVWU010000240.1, on the reverse strand, counting down.
CGCGCGCATAATGTAGGTTATCTTTTTTATATCGGCGGCAACGATTCAATGGATACCGCGAACAAAATCGCGGAGCTGGCCGCCGGACGGGGGCTTGATCTCGTTGCGACAGGTGTGCCCAAAACAATAGACAATGATGTCGGCGACAGCGAATTTAAACTCATAGATCATACCCCCGGATACGGCAGTGTCGCCAAATACTGGGCCACCGCCGTTCAGAACGCCAATGAAGAGAACGCGGGTTCATGCCCTTCAGACCCCGTTCTGGTTCTGCAGGCCATGGGGCGCAAAATAGGATATATCCCCGCGGCGGCACGGCTGGCCGACCCGCACCGCGAAATGCCGCTGCTTATATATATGACCGAATCGGGTCTGACACTGCCCGAGATAGCCGAAGATATAAATAACCTGCTTGTTCGGCGGGGACGGGCTGTGGTTGTGGTCAGCGAGGGGCTTGATGTGGGCGGTATCGGCGAACTCAAGGACAGCTTCGGGCACACGCAATTCAGTGCCTCGCAGATGACGGTATCGCAGATAGTGGTAAATTATCTGAACGCCAACGGTTTAAAGGCGCGGGGTTCGGCAAGGGGTCAGGTTCCCGGTACCGACCAGCGCGGGAATATAAACACCGCGTCGGTCGCGGATCTCGACGAGGCGTATATACTGGGCCAGAAGGCCGTGGAGATTGCCGTTCGCAGCGGAGGCGGGTATATGTCCACCGTGCTCAGGGAGGATGTCCCCTATTACTCGGTGCGGTACGATAAGGTGCCCCTGGGGCTGGTGGCAAATTCGGAGAGGTCCTTTCCCGCCGCCTGGCTGAATGAAGCCCGAAACGATGTAACCGACGATTTTATCCGATACGCCAAACCCCTCATAGGCAATGACTGGGTTACCGTTCCGCTGGCGGACGGCATAATGCGTTTTGCCCGCTTCAAACCCTTATTCGCCGAAAAAAAACTGCCCGCGTATATACCCGTGGGATACAGAAAATAGTTTTTATATTATCTGTTTGTTTGTTTATGTTTAAAGGAGGAACCGGATGGGAGAACTGCTTCCGGTAATCGAACGGCTGACCGAAACCCTGGCTGCCGGACGCGGCCGTTATGACAGCGCCGCGAAACTTCAGTGCGATATAATTTCGGGTTATCAAACCGGCCGTCAACCCCTGCTTATCAGCGCGCCGCATCCGCTGCAAAGCGAAATACCGTATTTTAATACCAAGCAGACCCACTACGACAGTGAGAAGATGCTTGTCTGCGAACTGCGCGGCGCTCTGTCGGCGTCGGCGGGCGGTCGGGAAGCCGTACCGTCGGTGCGGGCCAACATGGGCTGCGGTATTGTCGCCTCGCTTTTCGGCGTTATGCAGGAACTGTTTGACGACAAGATGCCCTGGGTGCAGCGCCATATGAAAAAAGAAGAGATTGCCGAAATGACGGCCGGTGATATCGGCATAACCCCGGAATTCAGAGCGGGGCTCGACCATATGGAATATTTTCACGAAACGCTTCGGGGCAGCGGTGTCCGTATATATCCCATGGACATACAGGGCGCCTTTGACACCGCGCATCTGGTTTTGGGCGACGATATATTTTATGAAATGTACGATGACCCGCCCTTTGTACATCACCTGCTTGAACTCTCGGCTGCGGCGGTCTGCCTTGCCCAGGACGAATGTCTGAAGCGAATCGAACGGTCGGACCGTGAGGTTGCGCATTACAACGCGCTGGTACTCCCCCGTTCGGGCGGAGGCGTCAAGCTGAGCGAAGACACCTCGACGCTGTTGTCAAAATCGCACATAGATGATTTCGTTGTGCCCTATATACGCCGCATCTTCGACCATACCGGCGGGGGCTATATCCATTACTGCGGGTCCAATCCCCATTTATACGAAGCGGTGATAAACGAGCCGGGGGTGACAGCCATAAATTTCGGCAATCCCGAAAAGCATGATATGGAAAAGGTTTTAGGCGATTGCGCCCGCAGGGGGATTTTTTATTACGGTTCGATTCCGAAATACGCGGGAGAAAAAACGGAAGATTATTTCGCCCGGCTGGCAAAAGCGGCGCATCGGGACGGCAGGGTCTATCTGCTCCTGCAATACGGCTGCGCTCCCGGCGAAACCGATTCGGTCGGAGAGATATGGGACAGGGCGATTTCAGAATATATATAGTTTATTGTGTCGTTATTTGTCTCAATTATAAAATAACAAAAAAACGAAAGGAAAGTCATGTCAAATATTAACGCATTGCAGGAGATGAAGCGCACCGGCGATTATTTAATATGCATCGATTCGGACGGGTGCGTATTCGACACCATGGAAGTCAAGCATAAGGAGTGCTTTATCCCCAATATTATCAATTACTGGAATCTCCAGCCGGTATCAAAGTTTGCGCGTGAGACCGCGGAATATGTAAATCTCTACTCCAAATATCGCGGTATAAACCGTTTTCCCGCTTTACTAAAGGTAATCGATCTGCTTAAGGTTCGTCCCGAGGTCCGCAAGCGCGGCTTTACGGCGCCCAATCTGGACTCACTGCGCAAATGGGCCGAAACGGAAAAGAGACTGGGCAATCCGGCCCTTGAAAGGTATGTCAGCGAAAATCCCGATGATGAGCTCATGGCGCATACCCTGCGCTGGTCGGCGGCGGTAAATCAAAGCATTGCCGACCTGGTGCGCGGTGTCCCGCCCTTTCCGTACGTACGGGAATGTCTCGATGAAATGCGGAAGCACGCTGATATAATTGTCGTTTCCCAGACTCCCTGCGCGGCGCTTGAGCGTGAATGGCAGGAGCATAATATCGACGGATATGTAAAGGTTATCGCGGGGCAGGAGATGGGTACTAAGGCTCAGTGTATCGCCTACGCGACCGCGCACGGCTATGAAGCGGATAAAGTGCTCATGATAGGGGACGCTCCGGGTGATTATGAGGCGGCGACGGACAATTCGGTGTTGTTCTTTCCGGTAAATCCCGGGGACGAAGACAACTCATGGCAGCGGTTGCTTGATGTCGGGCTCGGAAAGTTCTTTGACGGCAGTTTCGGCGGAGCGTATGAAAAAGGGCTGCTTGCCGAGTTTGATAAATATCTGCCCTCAACGCCCTCGTGGAAATAATAAAAGGCTCTGAATATCTGAATATCTTAATAATTGAAGATCCGAATAATTGAATATTTAAGAAAGGGAATTTTTATTATGAATAAATGTGATATAGGTCTGATAGGACTCGCGGTGATGGGCGAAAACCTTGTTATGAATATGGAATCCAAAGGTTTTACCGTTGCGGTGTTTAATCGGACAACGCAGAAGGTTACCGATTTTATTGAAGGCCGCGCAAAAGGATTGAATATCCGGGGCGCGTATTCCCTCGGGGAGCTGGTTGCGATGCTTAAAAAACCGCGCCGTATAATGCTTATGGTAAAGGCCGGACAGCCGGTGGACGATTTTATCGAAAAACTGATACCCCTGCTGGAAGCGGATGATATTATCATTGACGGCGGCAATTCGCATTTCCCCGATACCATCCGCCGCACCGCCTATGTTGAAAGCCGCGGGCTTCTTTATATCGGCGCCGGGGTGTCCGGCGGCGAAGAGGGGGCGCTTTTGGGTCCGTCCATTATGCCCGGAGGATCGCCCGCCGCGTGGCCGGCGGTAAAACCGATTTTACAGGCTATCAGCGCCAAGGTGGAAGACGGGTCCCCCTGCTGTGACTGGGTCGGAGAAAACGGCGCGGGACATTTTGTGAAAATGGTACACAACGGCATAGAATACGGTGACATGCAGCTCATCTGCGAAGCCTATCAGCTCATGCGAGATTATCTCGGCATGACCGCCGATGAAATGCACGCCGTGTTTGCCGAATGGAATAAATCGGAACTTGACAGTTATCTCATAGACATCACTGCCGATATACTGGCATATAAGGATACCGACGGCGAACCCCTTGTGGATAAAATACTCGACACGGCGGGACAAAAGGGAACCGGCAAATGGACGGGCATTGCCGCTCTTGAAGAGGGGGTTCCGTTAACCCTTATCGGCGAAGCGGTGTTTGCCCGCTGTCTGTCGGCCATGAAGGAAGAGCGCGTGAC
>JAQVWU010000239.1 GCA_028709565.1 Eubacteriales bacterium | reverse complement strand
TTAATCCCGCGAAATTATACAGCGCGCGGCCGTCGGAAAAGGTTTTATCCATGCAGTCGGTCCACACGTCGGTAAACTTGGATGTCCAGTCGGAGACATACATGGTGACCGTGTTGTCCCGCATGAGGGTTATGGCTTTGTCGAGTATTTCATAGGCGGTGTCGCTGTAAAGCGAGACATACGGATAATCATCGGCATCCTTGGAAAAGCTTGTTATGCCCGAACCGACCAGCAGCGCATACGCGTTGAAACCTTCGCTCAGCAGCCCCCATTGGTCGGTTTCGTCCATCTTGCCGTCGCCGTTTATATCCGCGGCGGCAGCGCGCACCGTTTCGTAGAATATGTAATGCGTCCACTTTAGATCGTTTACCAGCCCGTAAAAGTCGGTGCCGTATTGGGCCTCGAAATTCAGATCATCGGTAATTGATTTATTAAACAGCACAACCCAGGTGGCGTCGTTATCCATCGTTATCATATCGCCCGTGACAACATAGAGTTTGTTTATCACCGACAGCGATTCGACGCTGTTTTGGTCGTAATAGGGTTTGGAAAGGTCGATATACGGTATTTCATGCAAATCGATCAGCAGATTGTTCGTTTCATAGGACGCGGTATGGGAAGCGACATGCACGCTGATCAGGTCATAGTCATCGGCCCCGGCAAGCACCGATTTAGAGCCGGTTCCGTAGGGATCGCTCACGCCGATATCGGTTATCTGAACGCCGTATTCCTCGGACAGCCACAGGTTGCGTTCATATACCGCGTCGTTGAGCGCGTCCCCGGTAATATCCTCGGCATAGATATCCCTGGACTTCCAGTGGACGTCAAAATCGCCCTTGGTCATTATCCTGAAGTCATATCCGCCGTAATGTTCATCGGGCAGATTGAGCACAAGCACCTGTTCTTCCGTTTCGGCATCGGCCGCGATATCCTGTGTTTCGGTTCCGACCGCCCCATCATCGGCTGTCTGGGCGCACCCGGCAAAGATATAAGAAAAAATCATAACGGTAAAAATAAAGAGAATAACCGGTCGTTTCATGGGATAAGCCTCCAGAAATCTTCTGAATCTTCTATAATATCCATAATATATATTACAGAACCATTATAATACGCAATATGTTAAAAGTCAATCGTTTTTGCGGATTCCCTTCAATCTGATATTATCATAAATGGATCACAAATGGATCACAGACTTATTGGAAATCACGAGTAATTATTGACATTTATATGACCGGTGTGTTATAATTGCCGTAACAACAGGCGTTAGCGGAGGATGGATATGCTTACATATAATGTGGATTTTTGCGTCGTCGGCGGAGGGCTTGCCGGCATGTGCGCTGCCGTCGCGGCGGCGAGAGGCGGGGCGCGGGTCGCGCTCATACATGAGAGACCGGTGCTGGGCGGCAACGCGTCGTCGGAAATACGCATGTGGGTGTGCGGCGCGGGCGGACACAACAACCGCGAAACCGGCATACTGGAGGAAATCAATCTGGAAAACCTGTACCGCAACCCGTATAAATTATACCCTGTCTGGGACAGCGTATTATACGGTCTTGTGCGTGCCGAACCGAACATACGGTTGTTTTTAAACTGTTCCTGCTGCGCCGCCGAAACCGACGGCAGCAGAATTACAAGCGTAACCGGCTGGCAGATGACCACCCAGGAATATATCAGGGTGAATGCCGCGCTTTTTGCCGATTGTTCCGGTGACAGCGTTCTGGCTCCCCTGGCGGGCGCCGAGTTCCGCGTAGGGCGGGAAGCGGCACATGAGTTCGGCGAAAACGTCTCGGTGCAGAAGGCCGACCGGAAGACCATGGGCATGAGCTGCCTGATTCAGGCGCGCAAACTTGAAGCGCCCGTGACATATAAAGCCCCCGACTGGGCAAAAAAACTGACCGCCGACGATATGAAACGCCGCCGGCCGAACCTGGAATCATCGGGTGAAAACTTCTGGTACCTCGAACTGGGCGGTAACCGCGACTCCATCGCCGATACCGAGGAAATCCGCGACGAACTGGTTGCCCTCGCCTTCGGCTTCTGGGATTATGTCAAAAACAGCGGTGAGTTTGACGCCGACAGATGGCAGCTGGATTTTGTCGGTTTTCTGCCGGGCAAACGCGAATCGCGGCGTATGGTCGGCAAATATATAATGACACAAAACGATGTAGCCGCGGGGGGCCGCTTCGACGATACCGTCGCATACGGCGGCTGGCCGCTTGACGACCACGACCCCGACGGCTTTTATTTTTCGGGTCAGCCCTGTGTGCAGATACCGACCCCCTCACCCTACGGTATACCCTATCGCTGCCTGTATTCCGCCAACATCGAAAATCTGTTCTTCGCGGGACGCAACATATCCATGACCCACGCCGCCATGTCCTCGGCGCGTGTCATGGCAACCTGCGCGCTGCTGGGCCAGGCTGTCGGAACCGCGGCTTCGGTCGCCATAAAATATTCCTGCGGTCCGGACGAGGTTTACCGGCGGCACCTGGACGAGCTTCAGCAAACGCTGCTGTATTCCGACTGTATGCTGCCCTGTATTCGCCGCAGGCTGAGCGCCCTGACCCAAAGGGCTTCGCTGCTGTCCGGCTCAAACGGCGATGTCGACGCGCTGCGGGACGGAAACGACCGAGAAAACGGGTTCTTGTGCGGCAGCGGCGATTATATCGAATACAGCTTCGCGAGAGCCGAATATATTACCGAGGCGCGTATTGTTTTTGACAGCGATCTGGATCGCGCTACCCTGCCCGGGGACACCGTTGAACGCGGGCATTCCATGCGCGCCAATATAAAACCCGACTCACCCGTTATGCATATGCCCAAGACCCTGTGTCGTTCGTTCAATCTGGAGATATACGGGGAGGACGGGGATACAATCGCCCGCGTCACCGTTGAGGACAACAAAAAACGGCTTGTCTTAATCCCGATAAACAAAAAAGCCGCCGCCCTCAGGCTGACCGTATTCTCGGACTGGGGCGAAAACGACAGGATAAATATATTTGCCTTCGACTTAAAATAACCGGGAGGGTGTATGGAATATTTCAGGCAGCATCCGGGATATTTCGCGCTGGGCAGCCTTTTAATATACGCCGCCGCCGGTTATTATATCCCGGCGGAGATAAAATCTGCCCTTTGTATAAGCACTGCCGTCCCCGCGCTTTTGTTTGCGGGGGCGGCAGTTTTTATACGGTTAAAAGGCGGTGTGTTGTGCATTACCTGTGTGTGTCTGTCAGCCGTGTTCTGCTGTATGACAGCCGCCCTGGCAAGTTCCTATCTTTATTTTGATGTAAAATACGCCAAGGCAAACGCCCTCGCGCAGGCGTCTGTTGAAATCCAATCGCAAACCGAAATAGAAGGGGTGGTGCGCAAAGCCGTTTATACCGGCCGGTTCAGCGCTTTCTATGATATAGTCATCCTGCGCGTCGGGGAGGAAAAGACAAATATAAAGGCAAAACTGGAGACCGCCTATCCGTCCGATATCGGCGAAAATCAGAGTTTTATTATGCAAGTCGTATTTAAAAGCATTAAAAATAATCCGCCGGACACCGCCCGCTACAATCTTGCCGCGGGCTTTCTGCTTACCGCCGTTTCGGATAACCCCGATTATAAACTGACCGGCGAACGTTTCAGCATCGCCCTGTTGTTTTCGCGGATAAACAGCTGCGCTTCCGAGATGATAAAGCTGTGGGTCGGGGGCGATGAGGGCGATTTTATCTCGGCGCTGGCGCTGGGCAACCGCGCGGACACCCCCCGTGAGCTGAAGCGGGACATCGGACGGCTGGGGTTGACCCATATCCTTGCCGTAAGCGGCATGCACCTTACCATCACACTGGGTTTGCTCAACTGGTTACTTACGGCGCTCAGGATACACAGACATATAATCTATATTATTTTGGTGGGTTTCGCGCTGATATATATGGGTCTGACCGGGTTTTCCCCCTCGGTTTTGCGCTGCGCCCAGATGACATCATTTTATTATCTGCTCTTGCTGATCGGCGAACGCCCCGACCCGATATCCTCACTCTTTTTGTCGGGCAGCGTCATCTGCGTCATAAATCCTCCGTCCGTTCTGGATATCGGATTTATATTGTCCTTTTCGGCAACCCTCGGACTTATAACATCGGGTTATATCCTGCAGCGGGCAATAAACAAAGGCCTCGGCGGGAACGCCCTTCAGTTCCGGGTAATGCGCTGGCTGCTTACAAATCTGTCGGCCGGTATATGCGCGCTGTTGTTCACCCTGCCCTTCATCTGGCTTTTCTACGGTGAAATCTCCCTTGTTTCTCCGGTAATGAATCTGCTTTTTTCACCGCTGTCCTCGGTTGTGCTCTTTCTTGCGCCGCTGTTTATCGCGGTGAGCTTTTTTACGCCGCCGGCTGCCGCCGCTGCCGCCGCTCTGAAGCTGGTTTCCCGTTTGTTTATCTCCGCCGCGTCATTCTTCGCCCACGGCGCCGATTACACCGTTTCGCTGCGTTACGATTTTGTAAAATACATTATGATTTTATGCGCGGCCGTGTTTATAGCGGCGGCGTTAATGAAGGTCCGGGGAGCGCGCCTGGTCTTTATACCATCTTTGACAGGCATCGCGGCTTTTCTTATATGCCTTTGGGCATACAACGGCGCAAACGCCGGTTTATCCTATGTCTGTTATTATAATAACGGATTGAGCGACGGCATTGCGGTTATAGACAACGGCCTTTTGGTCTGCGATATCTCCGACGGTTCATATGAGATACCGCGTATCGGTCATGATATCGGCCGCGCATACAATTTCCATGACATAGATGTGTATATGCTGACCCATTACCACAACCGGCATATCAATACCTTTATAAGACTGACCGCGGATACATATATAAAAACCCTTTGTCTGCCCGAACCGGCGGACAGCCGGGAGGCTAATATCAGCGGCATTCTTGTTCAGCTTGCGGCCGAACACGGGTGTGATGTAACGTTCTATCCCCGCACGGAGGGCGCGGCCGTGATTTTTGGCGGCATGACCCTGACCCCCTTTCCGTATACGATGATAAGCCGTTCGACTCATCCCGTCATCTGTCTGGCAATCTCTGCGGAGGGCAAATCGGTATTTTATCTCGGTGGCGCCGCCTATGAGTCAAAAAACGCCGCAGTCGCCCGGCGAATGACCCGGGCGGCCGATGTTA
>JAQVWU010000013.1 GCA_028709565.1 Eubacteriales bacterium | reverse complement strand
ATTCTTGCTGAGGCGACCGGGTGCAGACTCCATATTGCCCATGTGAGCACCCGGGGCAGCGTGCGGCTTATACGCGAAGCGAAGGCGCGCGGGGTAAGGGTCACCGCCGAAACCTGCCCGCATTATTTTTCATTGTGTGACGAGGCCGTAGCGAAATCAGGAACAAACGCTAAGATGAACCCGCCGCTGCGTACTCCCGATGATATAGCCGCTGTTATAGAGGCGCTCTCTGACGGTACACTGGATTGCATATCAACCGACCATGCTCCGCACAGTGCTGCGGAAAAGAACCTGGGCATGGAAAAGGCACCGAACGGTATTATCGGATTCCAGACAGCCTTTGCCGCGGCCGTTACATATCTGGTCCGGCCCGGCTATATAACGCTGAAAAAACTGTGTGAGCTTATGTCCTCCAATCCGGCAAAGATACTGGGGGTTGACTCACCGGAGAAAACGGGAAAGCGGATAAGGGTATATCCGGACCGGAAATTTAATTTCACCCCCGATATGATACTCAGCAAATCAAGGAATTCACCTTTTATAGGGTATGAGCTGTATGGCGTTATAAAAGCCGAATAAAACAAGAAATTATAAGAATGAGAATTTATAAGAATGAGAATTTAACATGTCATTTGATAGATTGATTGAAGCAATACAGAGAAAAAGAACGGTAGCGGTCATGGGACTCGACCCTAAGCTCGAATCTATCCCCGGGTTTATAAAAGAAGGAAGAACCGCGGCAGACGCGTTGTTTGAGTTCAATAAGAGCCTTATCGACTGTTCCGCCGATCTGATAGCCGCGGTTAAACCCCAGTCTGCCTTTTATGAAATATACGGTCACAGGGGCATTGCCGCCCTTGAAAAAACAATAAAATACGCCAAACAGGCGGGTCTGTATGTCATACTGGACGCCAAGCGGGGAGATATCGGTTCCACCGCGGAAGCATACGCACAAGCTCATCTGGGCAGCGGTTCGGCCGGTGCTGATTGTATTACCGTAAATCCATATCTCGGCTATGACGGCGTCAAACCGTTTATAGATGTCGCCCGCCGCGAGGACAAAGCCCTGTTTATTTTGGTTAAGACATCAAATCGGTCGTCCGCAGAATTCCAGGATGTTCTGGCCGGAGACAAAACCGTATACCGGCTGGTGGCTGAAAAAGTCGAAGCATGGGGAGCGGCGGATATCGGTGAACATGGTTTCAGCCGCTGCGGCGCGGTTATCGGAGCGACATATCCCCGTCAGCTGGCCGAACTGCGCGAGGCAATGCCCCATACCTTCTTTTTGATACCCGGATACGGAGCCCAGGGCGGAACCTCATCCGACGCCGCGTATGCCTTTAAAAACGGCAGCGGAGCGGTGGTAAATTCCTCCCGCGGTCTGATATACGCGTATATGAACAAGGGAAATCCGCTGAAATTCAATGATTACACCCGCGCGGCGGTTATAGAAATGAACGAAGCCTTTGCGTATTTATTTAATAATAACGCTTAAAAAGCAAACCAAATAATATAAGCAATAAATATACATAAATCATAAACGAGGAGAATTATCATGGGAATGAAAATCGGAGTAATGGTTGAATCCTTCCGCTGTGATTTTGTTACCGGAGTAAAAAAGGCAGCGGCTCTCGGTATCAGCGGCATACAAAAGTATGCGACGAGCGGTGAAATCAATTGGAGCGAATCCCAAATCAAAGAAGCACTAGATATTGTCAAGTCGAACGGTCTTGTGTTTTCGGCTCTATGCGGTGACTTCGGCCACGGTTTTACCGATGAATCCAAAAACGCGGATCTTGTCGAAAAATCCAAACGGGTTGTAGACCTCGCGAAGAAACTGGAATGCAATGTGGTTACTACCCATATCGGTGTTGTTCCCGCCGAGGAAAACAAAACAAAGGAAATCATGCGTAAAGCCTGCCGTGAACTGGCGGTATACGCCGATTCGGTGGAAGCGGCTTTTGCTGTTGAAACAGGTCCGGAAACCGCCGAACTGCTGGGAGATTTTCTGGACAGTCTGGGCGCGATGGGCGTGCGTGTCAACTTTGATCCCGCGAACCTGGTTATGGTTGTCGGAGACAATCCGGTAACCGCGGTCGACCGTCTTAAAAAGTATATCGTACACACCCACGCGAAAGACGGAAAAAAGCTGGATAACGGTGGTTATATAGAACTGCCTCTCGGTCAGGGCGACGTAAATTTTGACACATACCTTCCCGCTCTGAAGAATGCCGGCTTTGACGGCTTTTTGACTATTGAACGCGAAGTGGGCGATACCCCCGAAAAGGATATCGGACTCGCCGTTGACTTTCTGCGTGAGAAAATAGCCAAATACAGCCTTTAAGCATCAGTTAAAATCGGGTGTATCGTCCGCGGTACATCCGTTTTTGCTATATTACTATATTATTACAAACAGGGACCGCATATGAAACTTTATCGGGTTACGGCTTTTTTTATACTGATTTGCTTTATTGCTTCTCTGATGTCCGCCTGCGCCGAAAACACGGAACCGGATACCGAAACGCTGCCGCCGGCACAGGAAAGTTCGGTTGATGACAGCGGAATCATCCAAACGCTGCTGCCCGAAACCGACCTGGACGGATTTATCATGACCATCCTGCGCTCAAGCTCCTTTTTTATCGAAGCGGGTGTTTACAGCGATGAGATTACCGGCGAGGTGGTGGACGACGCCGTGTATGAGCGGAACTCGCGTATTGAGGAGAGATACAACTGCGTAATTGAACTGTACGAGATTGCCGATTATCATCCGTATACGCATATGCATTCGCTGGTTTTGTCGGCGGATGACACCGTTGATATGGTGCTGGACGGCGGACAGTTTATTGCAGGTTCAATCGCCGATTACGCGGACCTTTATTCGCTGCAGTATTTCAACTTCGATTACCCGTGGTGGAACGACCGGTTTAACCGGGGCATCAGCATAGGAGGAAAGCTGTATTTTACATTGGGCGACTATATGCTCTCGGCAAAGCAGAATCTGTATGGCGTTATTTTCAATCAGGATATAGCTGCCGACTACAATCTGGACACAGCGGCGCTGTATGAGGCTGCCTATAACGGAAGCTGGACGCTTGATATGATGTATGAGTATGCGGCGAGTCTGGGCAGCGTTGACCTAAACGGAGACGGCAGAATTGACTATAACGACCTCTGGGCCGTATACGGAGAGGCCTATTCGGGCTGGACCCTTTCGCTGGGCGCCGGAATCCGCTGCGCGGAGAAGGACGGCGATGACCTGCCGTATATTACCTTCGGCGACCAAGCCAATAACGATGTGATCAATAAAATGATGAACATCATCGGAAACCGCGATATTACACTGCTTGCGCAGCAGATAAACGATAATGACAGATGGAACATTTACGGCGATCAGCTCTCACGCAGTGACTGCTATCTTTTCCATGTGGGCGGACTCGCAAATCCGTTCCGTTCATTTGAATACGATTACGGGGTTCTGCCCGCGCCTAAATATTCGGAGAGTCAGGAGTATTATTTTCATGACGCGAGTCTGGGCAATTCGCCTACCACAGCCGTGCCGGTAACGGCAACGGATCCGGATATTGTGTCGTTTATCCTGGAGGCAATGGCGTATGATTCCCATTATAATGTGCTGCCTGTTTTTTACGACAATTATCTCCACACTAAACTGGCACGCGATGAAGATTCGGTTGAAATGCTCAAGATTATCCATGACACGGTATATTATGATATCGGCGCGCTGTTCAACTGGGGGGAGATGCGCATGATAATCGAAAATATATCCGAAGGATCGGAGAACAACTTTGCCACCGAATATGCGCGCAATGAAAAGCAGATAAACAAAGCACTTGACAAAACGTTGAGCGAGATAAGCGATTGACAAGACAGGCAAACGATGATATACTTTTTTAACGAATATTAAGAATGATACGGATAATACGGATAATACGGATAATTATGCAGAATATATCGGAGGTATTTGTATGAATCTGATAATTTCGGGTTACGGCAGAGCGCCGGACAAAACAATAGGATTGTATGAGGTTACGCGCGGCAGGTTTACCGGTCACGGATGGAGCGATGACGCTGACGCTCCGGCGTTTGTATGCAAGGGCGACGGATTTGTTTTTGCCGCTTCGGAGACCGGAACACATTCCGCGTATTATATCTACCGTGACGGCAAACGTCTTGACTGCATTCATCTTGAAGGGTGCGCGGCTTTGTGTCATATAGCATATTCGCCGAAACATAAGACGCTCTACGGAGCCTGTTACGGCAGCGGCAACATACGTTCCGCTTCGGTGAACGTTTCGGACGGATGCTTTACGGGGGATACACAGGATTATGTCCAGGGCGGGCGGGTTCACAGTGTGCTTCTGACCGGCGCAGACGCGCTTTATGCGGCCAATATCGCCCAGGACTGTGTTTATGTATACGGCGTCGATAATACCGGAAGCCTGTCACTGTCGCATAAGATTGAAACGGGTAAGGGCCGTGGCCCGCGGCATATGTCATTTTCGGCGGATGAGCGTTTGTTATATGTCATCACCGAATACTCAAACGAAATATTGGTGATTGAAACCGAAACCAAAAGAATGATTCAGGTTATATCAACACTGCCGGAACCCACAAAGGAAACCAGCCACTGTTCTGCACTGTGCTTTTCACCCGGATTCGATAAGCTGTACGGGGCCAACAGGTTTACCGACACGATAGCGGAATTTGACGTTGCCCCCGACGGCACGCTGCAACGCAGCCGCTGGTTCGGCTGCGGCGGCCATATACCGCGGCATATGACGGTATTATCGGACGGCATAATCGCGGTATGCAATCAGGAATCAAACTCGGTAGACCTGATTGACGCGGTGAGCGGTGAAAAAACCGATACACTGGAATTTTACAGGCCCGCGGGTATTATTGAAATATAGCACTGATAGCCGGTAAAACATAAAAAAAGCGGAGGTTAACCGATAAAAATGTCCAATGTAACGATACGAAATATAAAAACCATCTGCACCGCGCCGGCGGGCATCAATCTGATTGTGATTAAAGTTGAAACCAGCGAACCCGGATTATACGGTCTGGGCTGCGCTACCTTCGCCTACAGGCACAAGGCGGTGCGCCTGATGGCGGACGAATATCTGTGCCCGCTGCTGGTTGGATGCGACGTCGCGGATATTGAAGATATATGGCAGATAATGAATAACAATTCCTATTGGCGCAACGGTCCGATAACCAATAACGCCATATCCGGGGTGGATATGGCATTATGGGATATCAAAGGGAAGATGGCGAACATGCCCCTTTATGACCTGCTCGGCGGGCGGTCGCGTATGGCGGTCAAGGTATACCGCCATGCTGACGGCGGCACCCTTGAACAGGTGGCGTCAAATGTTAAAAGATTTATGGACGAGGGGGTCGGGCATGTCAGAATACAGTGGGGCGGTTACGGCGGCCGGGGCAGGGGAAAACGACCGGAAGGGGCGCCCGAAGGTGTCTATTATGACCCGGACCAATATATACGCGACACCGTCGGGCTGTTTGAGTATATACGCGAAAATGTAGGCTGGGAAGTTGAATTACTGCACGATACACATGAACGCGTACCGCCCATAAAGGCCGTCGGGCTTGCCAAGGAGCTTGAGCGCTTCCGCCTGTTCTTTCTGGAGGATTTGCTCTCACCCGAACAAAGCGACTGGTTTCGTATTATACGGCAGCAAACGACCACCCCCCTCGCCATGGGTGAATTGTTCAACAACCCTAAAGAGTGGGATTATCTAATAGCCAACCGGTTAATAGATTTTATACGGGTACATATCAGTCAGATAGGCGGCATTACGCCCGCGCGCAAACTAATGATTTTATGCGAGGCCTTCGGCATACGCACCGCCTGGCACGGACCGGGTGACGTTTCCCCCGTCGGACACGCCGCCAATATCCACCTTGACATGGTTGCCCCTAATTTCGGCATACAGGAGTGGGCGGGCATCGGCGATCGTCTGAGCGAGGTGTTTCCGGGTTCACCCGAGTTGAGGGGCGGATATGTTTATGTCAGTGACAAGCCGGGTCTCGGTATTGATATCGATGAAACGGCTGCCGCTCAATATCCCTGCAGTGAAGGTGTAACCGTATGGACACAGACACGGCTGCCCGACGGAACAGCCAACACCCCGTAGTTTATAACGGAACGGAATAACAGATCAATTGAAAACGGGAGAACATATATGGCAAAAAAGGCTTTTGTAACAGGCGGCAGCCGTGGCATCGGCCGCGGGGTGGCTCAGGTATTGGCGGAGGAGGGTTATGATGTAGCGATAACCTATCATACCGCCGAAAAAGAGGCTGCCGAAGCGGTCAAAGAGATCGAATCAAAACACAGACGGGCTTTTATGTATCAGGCCGACATGGAGCGGGACGGGGTTGCCGAAGCCGTGACCGAACGCGCAATCTCCGACCTTGGCGGCATTGACCTTCTGGTCTGCAACGCGGGCAGAACCATACATCACAGTATATTGAAGGTTACCGAAGAACAGATAAATTCGCATTTTAATCTGATTTACCGCAGTTATATAATGTGTTCAAAAGCCGCCGCGAACTATATGGTAGACAATAATATTAAAGGCTCCATTATTTTTATGACCTCAACACGCGGCATCCGCGCCTATCCGGAGGATATGCTGTACGGAGGATATAAAGCGGCTTTGCAAAGAAGTTCCCAGTCAATGGCCCTTGAGCTGGCGAAATACGGTATACGCGTCAACGCGATTGCTCCGGGTATGACGGCAATTCGCGGCGGATTTACACCCGAGGAGCTGTCAGCGGGCAATTTTCCGCCGAAGATTCCCCTCGGACGTATGGGCTCGCCGCGTGAGGTCGGATATCTCATAGCGTTTCTGGCTTCGGAAAAGGCCGCTTATATTACGGGCAATGTTTCCCGTATCGACGGAGGGCTTATATTGCCGGGAATGCCGGAAAGATAACAGCGAAATTATTATTATGGGAGTATGTAATGGCTGAAACATTTGTAAAAATAGACCGAAATAAGATTATAAACGATGATTATGTCGGTTCCTGCGGCGTTTATCACGGTTTCTCTTATATGCCCCTGCCGGAACAGATGGGGCTGACAGGGCAGGCAAGGGAACGTGAATTCAAAAGGGTCGAATCCATGAAACTGAAGGTGGCGCGCACATGGTTCCGCCCCGATTATTCGCGCGATATGATGCTTCGCTTTAATCTGTGGCTGGAACGGATGCAGGAAATCGGTGTTGATGTTGCGATTCAGTCGGGATGGTGGTTTACCAAGGATGTCTGGTATTTTGCCCGCGAAAAGCATAATGACCCGGAATACACGGGCAGCCTTGATAACTTTATATTGTGCTGCGATAAATTTGCCGCGTGGATAGCCAAAGCCCTGGAATATTTTATTGTAGTCCGCGGGTATGAGCATATTAAATATCTTGTTTTGTTTACCGAACCGGTAAGCTACGCGTCGGGACCGGTTCCGGATAACACCGAGCCGTTCAGATTATACGAAATATGCTGCCGAAAGATTCATGAAAAGCTGATAGCTTATAATCTCAGAGATAAAATAAAACTGATGGGACCCAACGGGGTTTATACGAGTTTTGAGGATGACCAGCTCAGGAACGCCGTCGAGCACATGAATGATGTTATAGATATTTATACCCTCCATACCTATGCGTGGACCGATTCGGGCTGGATGAAGAATCCGGACTTTATCATGTCAGGCTATAACAAATGGCTGCGCCATGCCGAATATATCCGCGGCATTACGGCTAAAACCGGCAAGCCGGTTTGGATTGATGAATACGGGCTTTCCGGGGAGGCGGAGCGTTTCCGCGATACCCCCTGGTACGGGAACTTTATCGCGCGGGCAAACGCCGCGTTTATCAACGGCGGTCTGGACGGTTCTTTTATATGGCTGCTTTTCGACCAGCGATATTTCTGGGATACGACCAACGATGATTCCTTTTATAACGGTGTGCATCGCTGGGGTACCTGCTATATGCCGGGTGACAATCTGCCCGACAGCGAAAACGCGCGCCCGTCCTGGTATGTACTGGCTATGCTTTCACGCTATATGTCCGGCGGATGCGCAAAGGTTTACGGCATTGAGTTCGGGGAGGATATCTGCGCGGCCGCTACCGAACCCGCGCCCGGCAAAACATCGATACTGATTGTAAACAATAAAGATGAAGAGAAGGAAATCGAAATAACGGCAGGGGTCAGCGGACTGCGCCGCTATCTGTATGATCCGAACACAATAAAACCCTTACCGGATTATATGCTGATTGAAGCGGACGAAATAACCGAAACCGAAACCTTTGTCCTGAAGCTTCCCCCCCTCGGGGCCGCAATATACAGCGATTATATGTATCAACAAAAAGAGGAATAAAAATGGACAGATCGAAACTGCTCATCGGAGCCTATTATTACGATAAATGCCTGTATGATGACGCGCGCATGAAAGAGCTTGCCGATGCCGGCATACAGTTTATCGTAGGGGTACCTGCGGACGACGAACTGCTTGATCTCTGCGAAAAGTATAATATTAAGATTATCACCACCTCGCATTTTCCGCTTTGGTGGGGCGGAACCGGAGAAACGGGGGGCACTTACCATGAAAAAATGACTATACCTATGATGGACCAAATAGCTGCCTCGTATAAACACCATCCGGCTATATGGGGAGATTATCCCGTAGATGAGCCGAATTCAAAGGATTACGATCATATCGGACGGGTGCTGGACCATTACAGTGAATTGCTGCCCGGCAGGCTTCCGTTTATAAATCTGCACCCCTATTATGAGGATGTGAGGTGCACAAAGTGGCTGGGCAATCCCTATCGCGAGTATCTGCAATTATATCTCGACAAAATAAACAACGATTATATCGCATTTGACATCTATCCGTTCTCGAATAAAATGTATTTCGATACCTATTTATACGGATTGGATATAATAGCCGATGCCTGCCGCCGCAGCAACCGGGATATGTGGGTTATAATTCAATCGGGAGCATGGAAAAGCGATCAAATACTGAAGGAACATCAGATCCGCTGGCAGTGCGCCCTCGCTCTGGCCTACGGGACCCGCGTGATTATGCACGCGTCCTACAGCCCGGGCTGGTGGGATGAAACCACCTCATGTGTCAACAAAAGCGGTACTAAAAACGTTACATACGATTATGTAAAAACCGTCAATGAGGAATTGCACTCCCTTTCCGACATATTTATGCGTTATAAAAACGCGGGTGTATATCCTTGCGGCAATCCTGACGGAACGGATGCGGCCATCGCCGAACAGCTCCGGGAGCTGGAGAGAATAAACCGCGAGCTCTATGCGTTTGACGGTATACCCGCTTCAAAGGGTATTGTCAGCGACAACGCCGCGCTGTTGTGCGGATGCTTTACCGACGATAACGGCGGGGAGGCATTAATGCTGGTAAATATGAAGGGCCCGAATGATGAAACATCTTCGTCGGACGTTGACCTGTCCTTTGACGGCAGGACGGCGGATTTTTACATAAAGGGCAAAAAGACTGACGTATCCGCAGAAAACGGCGTGTATAAGCTGCGTTTGGAATCGGGCGGCGCCGCGTTTATAAAAATTAACTAATATAGCGGGAGAATCATTCTTCATGAACAATATTGCTTATTATAACGGCAAAATTTCGACAATAGACGACATGACCATACCCATGAAAGACCGCGCGGTTTATTTCGGTGACGGGGTGTATGACGTCGCCTTTATCAAAGACGGACGCATATTCGCCCTGGATGAACATATCCAACGATTCATGAACAACTGCCGTCTGATTGAGATTGACTTTAATCTTACAGCCAAAGAACTGGAGAGGGTCTTTAACGGAATGCTTGGTCAGCTTGACAATTTTTCCGACGGTATGCTTTACTGGCAGGCGTCCCGGGGGACGGCGGACCGTGAGCATGTATACCCCGGGAGTAATGTGCCGGCAAACTTGCTCTCATATATCAAACCGAAGAGTTTTCCCGATCTGACAAAGGGCATTAAACTTATTACCCTGCCGGACCCGCGTTATTCGTTATGTCATATCAAGACAATAAATCTTATACCGAACATAATGGCCAGTGAAAAAGCAAAAAAATCCGGTTGTGACGAAGCGATATTAATCCGTGACGGAAGGGTAACCGAATGTTCTCACAGCAACATATCGATAATTAAAAACGGCAGGTTTATAACGGCCCCCCTGGATTGTTATATTCTGCCGGGCATTGCCCGGGGTCACGTCATAGAGATATGCGGCAGCCTCGGTATCCCGGTTGAACAGCGTATTTATACACCGGAGGAAATGATGGAAGCTGATGAGATACTGGTGACGAGTACAACCACGTTATGCCGCGCAGCCTGTGAAATTGACAATCGGCCTGTAGGCGGCAAATCAAAGGACACGGTCAGACATATACAGGACGCTTATCTAAAAAAAATCGGCTGATAATAAACATAAAAATATCACTCCGGAATCCATTTTCCGGAGTGATATGATTTATTTTGTCAAGCGGCGGGTTTAACGGTTTGTTTGTCTTTGCGTAACTTTTGCAAAATCATAACCGATAAAATTAAGACAAAACCTATACTGTCCGATACGAGACCGGGCACAATCAAACCCAGCCCGCCGCCGATGAGTATCAGGCTTTCGTACCATTTGTTTTTACATAGGACAAATCCCGCAAGACCGCCGGAGACCCCGTACATTCCGATAACGGAGGTAATAACTATTATGATAACCTCCGCGAAATTGGTGTCTATCATAAGCATCTGAGGGTTCAGTACAAATATATAGGGGACGATAAATGCGGCGATTGCGAGGCGGGTGGCGGTAATCGCCGTTTTAAACGGGTTGGCTTTGGCGATTGCGGCGCCTGCCATTGCGGCGAGTGCCACCGGGGGTGTTATATCGGCAACAATACCGAAATAAAAGACGAACAGGTGCGCGCTGATGGTTATCGCTTTGGTAGGACCGTCAAATCCGCCGAGGTTTACAAGCATTGAAATAATTGCGGGCGCGCATATTGTGGATGTTATGAGGTAATTGGCGGTGGTCGGAACCCCCATTCCTAAAATCAATGAAGCAAGCATGGTAAAAAACAGCATCAAATAGAGGTTGCCGCCCGAAAGGTTGGCAAGTCCGGTAGCAAATTTCATACCGACACCCGTCAGTGTGACAGAACCGACAATCATACCCGCCATTGCGCAGGCTACGGCGACAGCAAGGACTCCGCGCGCGCCGGATATCAGAGACTGATAAATTTCTGACGGCTCAAAGCCAAACGCTGCCTGACTCACGGCATTTGTATGAGCCAATATGCTTTTTAACCTGCCCGGTTCATTTACCGATATGTTTTTGTAATTTCGTTTAACCAGGAGCCGGATAACACACATCACGAACCAGACGGAGATAGCTGCCAGCGCGCATATCTGGATTTTTATATTCAACTGGAATCCTACAACGATGACAAGCGAGGGGATGAGCGACCAATATTGGAGGCTGTATGCCATGAGCGCGGTCAGAATCGCCCCCAGCGCCGCGTAAGACGGTGTCATGCCGTTTGAAAGTATGTATATTATAAAAATCATCGGCAGAAACAGGTGGCCGCGTTCTTTTATTATAGTAAAAGAGTTCGGTATTTCATCGGGCGACATTCCTACCAGTTTGGATTTTTTCGCTTCGTGGTGCACCGAAATCAGAATTCCGGTGAAGTATAATATAGCCGGTATAATCGCGGCAAGCACGATTTCGCTGTATCTGTAGCCGGTCATCTCAGCCATCAAAAAAGCGGCGGCGCCCATAATAGGAGGCATTATCTGGCCGCCTGTGGAGGCGGCGGCTTCAACCGCCCCGGCAAATTCCCGTTTATAACCCAGCCTGATCATGGCGGGAATGGTAAACGAACCGCTGCCCACGGTATTCGCTACCGAAGAACCCGAAACGGTGCCCTCAAGCGCGCTCGCTATAACCGCAACCTTTGCGGGTCCGCCTGAGTATTTGCCGGCTATGGCATTTGAAATATCGATAAACAGCTTGCCGACTCCGGTTTTATCCAGAAAAGCGCCGAACAAAATAAATAAAAATATAAAAGTGGAGGAAACACCGATCGGTGTGCCGAATATGCCTTCGGTTGTAAAAAACATGTGGCTGGCAACACGGGCTATCGAATAGCCGCGGTGACCGAAGGTTCCGGGCACGTAATTGCCGAAGAGCGTATATAAAAGAAACAGGTTGACAATGACAATAATGGGCATCCCTACGCAGCGGCGGCAGGCTTCCATGACAAGCAGCATTCCCAAAACACCCACAACCGTTTCAAGCATCGTATAATTACCGATGTTGCTTATAACATAATCATATCGGATAGGTATATACAGCATAACACACAGTGTCAATCCTACAAGACACCAGTCATACCACGGGATAAAATCGCGCCGCTGGTTTTTATAGGCGGGATATAATAAAAAAATAAAAACCAAAACGAAGGTCAGATGAAAAATGCGCAGCATGTGAGAGGGTATTGTAAATATTGTCGTATAAAGCTGGAACACGGAAAAACAGGCGAGCGCGAAACCTATGACAGAGGTGAGGTTTGCGGGCAATTCATCCCGGTATGCCGATTCTTTATCGTATTTGCGCAGCACCGCTTCCGCTTCAAGCTGCGCTATCGCCTCATCGGTCATACCTTCGGTATTCAACCGCGGTTCAGTATCGTTGATTTTGTTTTTATTTTTTTGCATTGAAACACCCTGAAAACTTTATTGTTTTATTTACGAACATTTTTTAATTCCCGTTTTATCATATTAAACAGGCTGATCCGCTTAATCCTGATTTTTATCAGTTGTTTTTCGCCCGTAAATTCTTTTAATATATATTCTTCGCCGTCCGTTATAATGCGATGATCCGAATAGGTACCGGTTATCAGACCGATCTCCGGGTAAACGGTGTCAATACCGTCCAGCAGCAGACCCTTCTCTGTTTTCGTCAATGAAGTTCCCGTGCTTTTTCCGTTGACAATATCATCCGCGACGGGAATACCGGCCCCGAATGTCTGAAACAATGATGAACGGACAATGAGTTTGCAGCCAGCCCTCTCAATCGTGTCGTCAACCGGCGAACGGTTGACCGAATGAGTATAGCGCAGTATAAAAGATTCGCCATCCGGTAAATTGATAGATAAAACGGTGACGCCGTTATGTATAATCGACAATTGCGGCGCCACCGGTATAAACAATATAAGATCGATAAGAACGATTCCCAATATACAGACAGCTGAGACAATCGCGGCTTTGGTACCGAATGAGCCGAACCGGGTTACGATTCGCATTTATTAATATTAATATAATCTCTTATTCTATTGCGCCGGCTTCTTTATAATACTTTTCCGCGCCGGGATGAAAGGGAACGGATACGCCTTTGACGGCAGCCGAAACATCAAGCGCGGCGGCTTTGTCATTGGCGGCGGCCAGGTCCGCTTTTTTCTCAAACAACACCTTTGTGATATTGTATACGGTGTCGGTATCCAGATCTTTTCTGCACGCAAGGGTTGCCATAACGGCTACCGTTGAAGCGGCTCCGATACTTTCGTATACGCCTTCACCGATATCATACTTAGCATAAAAGGGATATTTGGCGATCAGGGCGTCGGCTTTATCGGCGTCAATGGACAGGATTCTAATTTTTCTTGAGGTGTTTAATTCGAGAATGGAAGGGTTGGGAACTCCCGCGGTGCAGAAGAATCCGTCAAGGGTCATGTTTTGAACGGCTGTGGATGATTCGGCGAAGGAAAGGTATTCCACCTTGCCCAGGTCATCATAGGTTATACCGTATGCTTCGAGAATCTGGCGCGCGTTGGCTTCGGTTCCGGAACCGGCGGCGCCTACAGATATGTTTTTACCTTTAAGGTCGTTTATTGAAGATATTCCGCTGTCCTCTGTCACCACGATTTGAATAACCTCGGGGTACAGTGTGGCAATGGTTGCCAGATTGCTCAGGGCGCTGCCTTCATCCTTGAATATCTCCGTACCGTTATACGCATAATCCAAAACATCGTTTTGAAGTATGGCCAGGTCCGCTTCTTTGCTGTTGAGCAACCGCGCGTTTTCGGTGGAGGCGCCCGAGGCTGTGGAGGTTACACTGATATCGGCTATGTTATTGGTAAATATTGTTGCCATCGCTCCGCCGTAAGGATAATAGGAGCCGCCGGTTCCGCCGGTGGTCAAAATAAGTTCACCTTCGTTTGCCGAACATGCCGCAAAGGCCATTAACATAATTGCCGTCAGCATCAGCGCTAAAAATTTTTTCATGACATTACCCGCTTTCACATTATTTGATTTTGTCTGTAAAATATACTGTCAATAATAATACATAAAATTATCACAAATTGCAAGTACTTTTCTTAAATATTTTAAATATTCTCGAAAAAATTGAAACAATTTAATAAAATATCGTTAAGTTCTATCTCTTGACAAACACATAGATGTTTGATAATATTATTTAAAACGATAATAACTGCATACATGAAAATAAAGTTTTGTGGAGGCGAGCCTATATGAAATTATACGAACGTTTATACAGTCATATATCCGATATGCCGGTCATTGATACCCATGAGCATCTGCCCTCATGGGAACGGAACCGCAATCAAAACGGCGATGTTCTGGCGGAATATCTGACCCATTATTTTTCCTGTGATCTGGTTTCTGCGGGGTTCACCGATATGGAAAAGATACGCTCAAATGATTATACCGTCATGCAAAAATGGGACATGCTCGAACCGTATTGGGAGGCATGTCGTTACACCGGATACGGTCGTTCGCTTGATATAAGTGTCAGGGGTTTATACGGCATCGACGGGATCAGACGGGATACGGTTGAGACATTAAACGCAAAGTTTGCCGAAAGCAGAGCCGCGGGCAGCCATTACGACTATGTATTAAAAGAAAAATGCCGGATAGACCTCAGCCTGCTCGATAACAATACCGATTTCGACCCGCGTTATTTTCGCAATGTATATCGCGCCGACAGGTTTATTTTCCCGGATTTCGATCAATGGGAAGGGGTGTCCTTTGACGATTTTCTGACTCTGTTCGAACAGGATATAAAAAAATCGGTATCCGAGGGTTACACGGTCATGAAAACAAACTGCGCCTATTTCCGTTCGTTATATTTCGAGAAGACAGAACGCGAAGCTGCCGAAGCCATATATAGTCAAAAAAAATCCGATAAAGCACTGAGTGACTTTATGATGCATTTCTTTTTATCGGTTGCGGGACAAACCGGACTGACCGTTCAGATACATACGGGGCTGCAGGAGGGAAACGGCAATACATTGTCAAACAGTGACCCGATATTATTGAATAATCTGTTTATACTCTATCCCGATGTACGTTTTGATATATTCCATATCAGCTACCCGTTTGAACGCAAACTGATTGCCCTGTGTAAGAATTTCCCCAATGTCTATATCGATATGTGCTGGGCGCATATTATATCGCCTAATGCTTCGGTCGCGGCATTGTGCGAGATGATTGATACCGTGCCTCTTAATAAGATAAGCGGATTCGGCGGAGATTATTGTTTCGTTGACGGTGTTTACGGGCATATTATCCTGGCAAAACAAAATATTGCAAGAGCTCTTGCTAAAAAAATCAAAGAGGGTATATTTGATTTTGATACCGCCCTTTCAATAGCGGCCCGGTTTCTGTACGGCAATCCCAAAGAAATATTCAGATTATAACGTTACCCCCGCAAAAGGAGATTATATGTCAAAAAAAAGCCGTCCGGTTTATTTATTATTAGCAATTTTAATTTGCCTTGTTTCCTGCGCAAAAGAAGAAGAGAGAACCACATCAACCACTACCACCTCAGCCCTGCCGGAATCCAGACTTGTATCTTCATCTTCCGACCGCTCTTTTTCCTATGATGTCTATAAAGATTACGCGGAAATTACCGCATATATCGGGTCGGGAGCCGTGGTTACCGTTCCGGCGACCTATCAGGATACCGCGGTGGTCAGCATAGGGAAAAACGCCTTTTACGGCAACACCACCGTCACATCGGTGACCCTGCCCCCGACCGTATTGAATATTGCCAACAAGGCGTTTGCCAAATGCTCGTCGCTGACAGAAATTATTATGCCCGGTGTGAAGGCAATCGGAATGGAGGCCTTCCGCGGAACCGCTCTCGCCTCCGTTAACTTGCCCGCGGTGCTCGAAAACTTCGGTAAATATGCGCTGGCCGATACACCTCTGGTGACCGTTTCGCTGCCCGCCAGCATAATCCGCTCGGGTGATTATATTTTTGCCGGCTGCAAAACACTTACAGGCGTTGTGTTTCCCGAAACCATGAACGAAATAACGGTACGCATGTTCTATAACTGCGCATCGCTTACCGAGGTAATTATTCCTCCGCAGATTACCAAAATCGGAGGTTACGCTTTTTCCGCCTGCGGAGCCCTGACAAAATTATATGTACCGGCAACGGTTACCGATATCGGCGAAGGTCTGCTGTATAACTCACCGAATGCCGTTATAGTTACCGAAAAAGGATCGGCCGCGGATACTTACGCAAAAAACAATAAAATAACATGCGTATACGAAACATTTCCGATTCAATAATCCGATTTAAGGGGTCAGAATGTAAATGCTATGAACGAAATTAATAACGAAATTAATAACGAAATAAATAACGAATTAAAAACCGATGCCGTACCGACGGTTAATAAGACCGATATTATCAGGGCCTTTCGGGCAGCGGGAGCGGATATATCGGATATCATACTGATACATTCCTCGCTTAAGAGTTTCGGCTATGTTGACGGAGGGGCTTTGAGTGTAATTGACGCCGCAAAGCAGACGGTAGGCGAGGGCGGCACCGTGGTTTTCCCTACGCTGGTGCAAAAGGATTTTTCAAACGCGTATAAAAACTGGGATATAAAAAAATCACCCTCGGATGTAGGCATTATTTCCGAGACCTTTCGTCTGCAGGAGGGAACACTGAGAAGCAATCAGGCCACCCATTCGGTTGCCGCGTGGGGCAGCATGGCGTCGGAATTGACCGGCGAACACAGCGCGTACGGACCGAGGATGGGGGTATTCGGCGATTATTGTTTTTCCTATTCATCACCGTGGCAAAAGATGTACATGCATGGAGCCAAAATAATCTTTATAGGCATTGACATGGTCTACAATACATTTAAGCATTTAGCGGAATATATGCTCATGGAATATTATTGCGGTACCATAAAAGATGTAAATAAAAAATGTCTTGCGATGTCAAAAATCGCAAGACACAATACACCCGGCATATGGCCCTTTCATGATTCGAGAAAGAGTCAGGCCATAATGGAAAAACTGGGTATGATAAAATACACAAAATGCGGCAGCGCGGTCATCTCATGCATAAAAGCGGACGATTATATTGACACCGCTTTGAGACTGTTTAAGAATGACCCGGAGGAATGGTTTGATAAAAACGTTTTGTCATGGATAGAGACCTATATAAATAAATAATTTTTTTAGAGGAGATGCGGCTTATGTTTATTGATATACACGCGCACGCGTATAGAAAACCGGTACCCGGAATAATCGGTTTTTGCAACGCCGAGGAATTGATTGAAATGTATGACCGACTGGGGATTGAGAAGGGAGCGGTATTGCCTATCGTAAGCCCTGAGATTTATTTACCCCAGGCAAACGAGGATATCCTGGACATGGCGGAAAAATACCCCGACAGACTGATTCCTTTCTGCAACATAGACCCGCGAGCCATGACAAATTCCGCCGACGCGCCCCTGGATATACTTCTGTCTCATTATAAAGAGAAGGGTTGTAAAGGGCTGGGCGAGGTTATGCTGAATGTGCCGCTGATGGATCCCATGGTTCAGAATCTGTTCAGACACGCGGAAAAGGCAAGTCTGCCGGTCATATTTGACGGTTCCGATCAGGTCGGCTGTGATTTTGGATTGTATGACGATCCCGGACTGCCCCAATTGGAGCATACCCTGCAGAGATTTCCCGACCTTGTCATCTTCGGACACGGGCCCGTGTTCTGGTCGGAAATCGGAAGACTGGAAACACCGGGGGAAAGAGCCATTATATATAACCTTAAGGGGCATCAGTGCGGCAGACTGCCTCAGGGCAGGATAAAAGAAGAGGGGGTAGTTCCTATTCTGTTCAGAAGATATCCGAACTTATACGGTGACCTGTCGGATTATACCGCATACAACGCTTTTGCCCGGGATGATGAATACGGTCCTAAATTTCTTACCGAATTTCAGGACAGAATATTTTTCGGAACCGATATGTGTTTTCCGGGTATGGAGATACCGATGATTGATCTGCTTGTCAACTGGCTGGATACCGGTAAGATAAGCGACGGTGTGTTCCGGAAAATAGCCCGCGAAAACGCGATAAAACTCCTTGATTTACATTAAACACAATCAGGCGCGGTTTACATAGGCTGCGGTACCCTGATATATACCCTGGGCGAACAGATCCGGCTGATTTGCCATGAGGTTTGCGTCCCCCTCGTTGGTAATAAACCCCATCTCTACCAATACGGCCGGCATCTGCGTCATGCGCAGCACATAAAGGGTGGGACGCGCAAAAATGCCTCTTGTTTGCAGTCCGGTAGTTTCATTCAGACCACGCAGGATATCTCCGGCCAGTTCATATGCAGGTGAATTGATGCTGTAGACATATGCTTCGTTTCCCGATGCCGAAGCGATGGTGGACGCGTTGGCATGAAGGCTGATAAAGTAGTCGGCTCCCCAGGAATTGGCGCCGTCTACCCTGGCCCTCAGACTGCTCGCCGTACTCGTGCCGAGTTGTGTCTGCGCTGTCGGACGTGACAGCCGCGCTTCAAAAGAGGGGTCGGCGTTAAATAGTTCGGCGCATATGACTCCGATTGTATATGTTAAGTTCTGTTCCCTTAAGCCGAATGCCTCAGCTCCGGCGTTGGGATTAACAGGATTATGACCCTGGTCGATATATACCCTGATTGGCCGGTTGTTCATATAGTTCCTCCGTAAATCGTAAATATTGATAATACAGTTTATGAAAATTAAAAAAAAATATGCCATCTGAACAGGAGAACATGGAATACAACAGCATAAGAAAATTGCTCAGCCAAACGCGCAGGGCAGTCGACGAGTATAATATGATTGACAACGGTGACCGTATAGCGATAGGGCTTTCGGGCGGCAAGGATTCGATGGCGCTCATATGCGCGCTGGACGCCCTCTCGCGTTTTTATCCCAATAGATACGATATTGTCGGTATAACGGTGGATATGGGCTTTGAGGGTATGGATTTTACACCGGCAGCTGATTATTGCGCGGATGCCGGCATACCGTTCAGGCTTGTAAAAACAAAACTTGCCGATGTGGTATTCAATCAGCGCAAAGAGAGCAATCCCTGTTCATTGTGCTCCAAAATGAGACGGGGTATCCTGCATGATGCCGCGCTTGAAGAGGGGTGCAATAAAGTCGCCCTTGGTCATCATTTTGATGACGCGGTGGATACCTTTATGCTTAATCTGATTCATGGCGGAAGGATTGCGTCCTTTTCGCCGTCCTCATACCTGAGCCGAAAAAACATAACGTTAATACGTCCGCTTATATTTGCCTCCGAAAAGGAGATTCTCGCTTTCATGAAAAAGAATCCTCAGCTGCCCGTTATCGAGAGCGCATGCCCGGCAGATAAAAACACACAGCGGGAAACGGTAAAGCAACTGTTGAACAATCTGGACAAGGATTATAAAGGCATCAGATACAGAATATTCGACGCAATGCGGAAAAGCAGGATAGACGGCTATTAAGCAAAAAACATAAAACGCAAATAAAGGATACGGTTCATTGATAATCCGTATCCTTTGTTTTTTTATATTAATTTTATTTCAGACGCCCGACGCCGTCCGCAATATGATTTCGTCCTGAATCGCGGAGGGCAGATTTATAAAATAATCACTGTATCCGCCCACCCTGACAACCAGCGAACGATATTCACCGGGGCTCAGCTGCGCGTTTCTGAGGGTTTGGGCGTCACATACATTAATCTGCAGCTGCATGCCTCCCCGCGCGAAAAACACTTTATACATCATGATTATTTTATCAGAGGCACTTTCCCAAACGGTTTTTGTGAATTTCATATTCAACACAAGGGTGGTCAGCAAAAAGTTATTGGGTATTTTTAGGACCGAATTCAAAAGCGAGGTGGGTCCGTTGATATCCATACCCTGGGTGGCTCCGCAGGAATCAGCCAGCACCTCCCCGGATTTGCGCCCGTCGGCGGAAGCGCCGCATGCTTCACCCATCCAGTGGTGAGCGGTGAAGATTATCTCTCCCGGAATGTAAACGCCGCCGTTTACCCCCTTTTGACTGTTTAAACCCGAAAAGATATGCCGGCTTATTTCAGCTCTTAACAGGTCTGCCTCTTCGTTGTCGTTGCCGAATTTCGGTATATTGTTTTTAATATAAAGCCTCAGGGGTTCATGGTCTTTGTAATTTGATTTCAGAATCGACACAAATTCCGCGAGGGTATATTTTTTGTCTTCATAAACCAGTTTTTTAATCGCATAGATGCTGTCGGCGGTGTTTGTAATGCCCATAATCTCCAGCTCGACGCCGTTATATTCGGCGCCGCCGAGGAAAACCGACCTGCCCTTTTCAATACAGCCCCGGGTAAACAGCGAGCGCATTACATAACCTTCATGGGATGCGCGATGGGCGATATCTTTATTGTTGATATCCGCCTCAAGAACGATAAAATAATCGAGCCGGCTGATAAATTCGCTGTAGAATTTTTCATAGGTATCGAGTTCCTGGGCCGATGACAGTGCGGGAGCTATCCGGTTGCCCGCATAATCACACCCCTCCGCGACGGTTATCTCGAATACTTTGAGGATGTTCATCGCTCCGATGTCGTTAATATAACAGCTTCTGCCGCTTAACATAATCTGAGAACAGCCGCCGAAACAAAAATCCCACGCGACCGATTTGTCGCAGCCGCTGTCGATATAGTTGTTGTAATATATCCTGTCATTATAAAGGGCAGGGAGCCCTATGCCGGTCCCAAGGCAGGCAGCTGCCGCGTCCCATATATCGTCGGGCATGGTTTCGGTTACCCTCAGGCACAGATTCGGACCCTTGTATTGCAGTTCCCGGGCGCAGTCAATCATGTGGAGTGTCAGCGGATTATAGATATCCGCGAGGTTTTGGTCGGTTCCGCCCAGAGTGAGGTTCTGAATGTCGCCGGCTTCCTCAATCTTTATACACAGCGCCGAAACAAGCGCATGCACTTCCTCTTCGCTGATATCACCGCGCCATGTATCCTGTTTATACAAAGGATACAGGTAATAATCAAATCGTCCGAAGGAATCGCGCCCGTTGAGCAGATGTATAAACCATACAAGCTGAATGCCTTCCCGGAAATTGCCGGGAGGTGCGGATATTATATTAAACAGGCTCCGGGCGTCCATGGAC
>JAQVWU010000238.1 GCA_028709565.1 Eubacteriales bacterium | reverse complement strand
CAACAAGACATTGTGGTATAACCGCTATGATGTGACAGCGCTGCTGAACGAGGGGGAAAACTGCATCGCCGCCGTCTGCGGCAACGGATTTTACAACGAAAGCTTTACGACCTCATGGGATCACAACAAAGCGGCCTGGCGCGACAATCCCAAATTCATTCTTAGGCTTGACATCGACGGTCAAACGGCGCTGACCAGCGATACCGAATGGCGCTTTTGCCCGAACCCGCCGATAACATACAATCATCTGCGCAGCGGCGAATATTTCGACAGCCGGCTGTACCAAGCGGGGTGGAATACCCTCGGGTTCGACGACGCGGCGTGGAAACCCGCCGTAATCGACGATACGCCGCCCAAAGGCGTTTTCCGGGAATGCCTGTGCGAGCCTATCCGCGAGTTCGAGGCGTATAAGCCTGTCCGTGTTCTGAAAAACTAGGCGGGCGCATATGTATTCGACATCGGCCAGAATATCTCGGGTTACATAAGGCTGAAAATAAAGCAAAACAGCGGCGATGTCATAACAATCCGCTATGCCGAGGAAATCCATGACGACGCAAGCCTCAACTACAATCATATGCTCGTCCACTACAAAGAGGGCAGCCCGTTCCAAACCGACCGGTTCATCTGCAGCGGCGAAAGCTTCACATGGTCGCCCCTTTTTTGCTACCATGGATTCAGGTATATCGAAATAACAGGGCTGGATAGCCCCGACAGCGCCGAGGTTTCGGGCGTGTTCGTCCATCAGGCGGTGGAGCCCCTTTCGGGTTTTGGCTGCTCGAACAAGCGGCTGGAAAAATTGTTTGAAATCGGCCGGATTGCGACACTCTCAAACCTGTTCTACATGCCGACCGACTGTCCGACCCGGGAAAAGCTGGGCTGGGCAAATGACGCCCAGGCCTCGGCAGAGCAAATGCTCATAAACTACGACACCGAGAAGTTCTTCAAAAAGTGGCTTATTGATATCTATGACGCGATGCGGGAGGACGGCGCGCTGCCCGGCATCATCCCGACCGGCGGTTGGGGGTACACATGGGGCAACGGTCCGGTTTCCGACGGTGTGTTGTTTGAGCTGCCGCATATGCTCTATCTCTATACGGGGGACAGCCGGCCCCTCATGGACAGCCGCCCGTATTTTAAACGCTACATCGATTTTATCAGGTCCATGGAGGACGCCGAAGGGTTTTTCGAATACGGGCTGGATGACCACGCGCCGCCCGAAAAATCGAATGTACCGCTGAAATTCATCTGCGCGGCGATATTCATAAAAACGCTGCGTATAGCCGAGTTGGCGGAAACGCTGGCGGGCAATCCGGGTGTTTACGCCACCGATATCGAGAGGCGCGCGGCGAATTTCAAACGCAGGTATATCGAAAACGGCCGCTGCACGGTAAACGAGCAGACCGCCGTCGCGATGATGATCACCCACGATCTGTACGACAACCTTGAACCCCTCAAAGCGCAGCTCATGGCGCTGGTCGAGGACCGCGATTTCCATCACAACTGCGGAATGGTGGGATTGCGCCATCTGTACAACGCCCTCAACATCTGCGGTCTTGCCGATTACGCGTACAAAATCATCACCGCCAAGGGCTATCCCGGCTATGACGACTGGCTCGAGGGGGGCGCGACGGCGCTGTGGGAACTGTGGCAGGGGCATACCTCGCACAACCACCATATGTATTCCGACTTCATGGCGTGGATTATGAAAACGCTTGTGGGCATCAACATTGACCCCGCGAAACCGGGATTTGAAGCCGTGATAATAGCGCCGGTTTTTGTCGAAGGATTGCAGAGCTGCGCCGGATACCGCGATGTTCCGGTGGGGCGTATATCGGTGCGGTGGGAGAGAACGGCCGACTCGGTCCGTCTGGAAATCGATCTTCCCGACGGTGTCGACGCCGAATACGGCGGTCAAAAACTTGAACCGGGAAAACACATATATATTATATAAACTATCCGATGCAATATACCAAACGGGGACCCGAGTTTTTTATACGGGTCCCCGTTTTTCATATTGCGCTTACGGTTAATCTACAATAAACTCCAGAACCAGGCGATCGAATTCATTGATCGGCACCGAATTTTCGTCTATTACCTCCGAGTCGCTGCTGTTTTGGGATACGGATTTAGATGTTATTTTATAGTTAAAGGTTCCGGTGATGTTTACCGCGTCAAAGGTCAGCACCATGAGTTTTACCGTACCGAGCTCGTCATCATAGGTTGACCTGTAGCTGACCCTTCCGGTCCCGTTTACCGAGTAGGAGCGCGCCGAATCGGATATC
Organism: Eubacteriales bacterium; assembly: GCA_028709565.1. Classification (GTDB taxonomy): domain Bacteria; phylum Bacillota; class Clostridia; order Oscillospirales; family CAG-272; genus JAQVWU01. The sequence goes on along the minus strand of JAQVWU010000238.1, from coordinate 2,913 downwards.
CAATATTCGGTAACCGACCAGTAATCGCCTGAATACTCTTCGGTTCTGATGCGAGAGGCGGTGGTTATAACGCTGCCGCTGACGGCGCAGGCGTCCCCCTCTCCCGGATTGAATTCAATGAGCAGATCGGATGACTTTATGGTTGTCCCCGCGGTCTCGTTATAACCGGCGCTGCCCTCTTCGGTAACCGTTCCCGCCGCCTGCAGTTTATATACGCCCCCGTCGGCCGCCGGATTTACCCTGCCCTTCTGCAGCAGCAGCCTGCCGATATCCTTTTCATAGTCGGAGCTGGAAAAATTAGTATGGTCATAGTAGGACAGGCTGCCCGCCTCCCGCTGTTTGGGCGCGACGGTAATCCTTCCGTCGGGAAAGCCGGTCCAGTCGACGGGCGTATAAAAATCATCGTAAACACCCGTTTCGCTCATGAATTCGATTTCCGGCGGGTCCCCTATCTGTAAATAGTTATATACGGTGCTTTTGTAGATTTCGCCGGGGGCGGTCCGCAGGCGCGGATTGTAGTCGGCCATGTAACGGTCGGCCGACACCCAGAAGGGGGTCTGCTGCGGCGAAAACCGCATGGAATAGTCATCGGCCCAGACCGATTTGTCAAAGGCTTCACCGGTGCTGATACCGGCCTGTATGGTGATGACGGTGTTGAGAATGGGGACATATTCCTTTTCGATGGTGTCCCGCAGTCTGAGCTTGAGGTCGTGGAGCACCCGCTCGGAGAATGCCCTCATGAGCGGCTTGATGTCGCTCATGAGTTTTTCGCGGAATTTATCTTTGTAGTTCTGCACGGCTTCGGCGGAGGGCCGCACCCAGACGGGCGGATTGCCGGCGTCATATTTTTCGTGGTAATAAGCGTACCGCACCCGCTCTTCGTCGGTCAGCGGGCTGTCCCAAAAGCAGTTTACGTAGCCGTCAATCAGCTTTTCCACAGCCTTTTGCAGGTCGGCCGGCTTTTCGGCGTAATGATCGTATATGGCGTCCAGCGCCCGGGCGAAGCCTTTGCCGCCGCGGTCGAGGAGTATGGGGCCGGAAGGCGCGTAATAGGCCTGGGACAGGGAGGGCGTATCGACCGGCGCGACGTTCATGGATTCGGCATAGAATACGGCGCCCAGTCCGTCGTTGAAGTTTATATAGCCCTGCTCCTGAATGGTGGTCATCTCAAGGGTTGCCAGACCGTAAACGGTATTGCTCAGAAAGACGACCGTCGCCATCATGAGCAGCGCCTCCGACCCGAGCGCGACGCCGGCCACGGTCAGCAGTGCCTCGGCCAGATTGACCGCGTTGATGTAGGCGACCGTTTCGATATCGCCGCCCATATGCAGCTGGTAGGCCACCTTGGCGAAGACAAGGGCGGATCCCACCAGACGAATACCCGTCGCGTATTTTTCCAGTCCCGACTCGGGGCGCATCATCATGGTGGCAATCAGCGTATTGGTCGCCTTGAGGTCGAGGACGTTTGCCGCGTCGTTGCCCAGCCCCATGAGGGCCGTCATCATGTCATGGGGGTATACCTTGCACGACCTGAGGATTTCGGTCAGCTTTTCGAATTCCAGCGGGTCCATGAGCTTTTCCAGGTCGGCGGCGACAAAATACACCTCGGAAAGGGGGTCCCTGTAGCCGCCCACATAGGCGAAGGACTGGGAGGGCAGCACAATCTCGCCGTCCGGACCTACCCCGTAACCCGAACCGAATACGATTTTGGTTTCTCCGAATATCGAGAAATGGGTTGTCTGAAAGGTAAGCGTGTTATTTTTATAGTCGCGCACGCTGTCTATAATCCGCCAGCTGTCCGATTCGGGGTCATAGTGCTGCACAAAGGCGTATTCGTTTTCGGCGGCGGTGCAGGGAATGGTAATGTCCACAAGGGTGGGGAATTCGGTCACCGCCTCCCCCGAGGCGTTGTGTGAAAGGGTGAAATCATAGGCCCTGACCGTCACCCCGGTGCGGCTGTCGGTTTTCTCGGGCAGCGCCTTTACCTCAACGATGTTCTCGCCATACAGATTGAAGGCGCCGAAATCGAGGACAGTCTCCCCCGCCGTCACCGCGGGACTGTCGGGGGACACCGTTGCTTTAATGCCTGCGGTCGCCAGCTCCCTTTTTGAATATGTAATGCCGGTCAGCGAGCCGGTCGTTATCCCTCCGCGCCGGCCCGCGGTCACGGCGGCAATGACGACGGCGAAGATCAGAATGAGCACCACGGCGGCGACTGCCGGTGATTTGCGCTGTTTTGCCTTTGCGCTTTGGGCCGGTACTTTTTCCTGCGGGACCGCGGGCTTGCCGGTCTTTGCGCTTTGAAGGGTCGCGTTGCCGCACTTCCGGCAAAACCGGGCTCCCTCGCCGTATTCGGTGCCGCAGATTCGGCAGAACCGTTTCTTCGGGACAGGGGTATCGCAGTATGCGCATTTTTCGGCGCCTTCGGGCAGCGCGGCGCCGCACGCTTTGCATATATCGGACATATAAAACCCTTCGAGCAGACAAACTCGATTTTCCTTTCAAAATATTTAGTATCGTGAAGGGATAGTCTGTTACCCCTCACAGAACCATACGTGACGTTTTCCCGCATACGGCTCTTCTGACACACATGTTAGTTTACTTTCGCTATGTTTATATACTGCCACATTATAATATCATCGGCTTATTTGTCAAGTGTTTTACTAAAAGAATACAATTTTTTTGCTTTACGCCTGGAATATGTTTCAAACAATTACGTTTATAATTTTATATAATGCAGAATATATAATTCTATTTAAAACAGTATTGATTAACATGTATATAAAGATTGAGTCCGTATAATGGTGTAAAATAAAACGAGCCAAAAGCTCAAACTTCTGTTAGAATGTTAGTGATAAACCAAAACAACTAATAGGAGATGAACTCATGGCTCACATTAACATTACACTAAAC
>JAQVWU010000237.1 GCA_028709565.1 Eubacteriales bacterium | reverse complement strand
AATATTGTTTTCGTAGGCAAGGCTTATATTGTTGCAAGAAATTTGTGTCATAGAAGCAGCTGACTAATCAGCCTAAAGCCTCCTTTAAAGTTTCCAGATTTCTGTTCATCAGGGACAGATATGAAACTCCGTTTGTTATATCCTCCTGCGAAACAGTGTGACAGGAATGCAGCAGAGCTGTTTTTACGCCGGTCGCTTCAGCTAAACTGTCGGCAATTAAGCGATTGGAGAATTCTATATAAAAAACCGTTGTGATTCGTTCGGATTTTATTTTATCAATTAAAAAAGTCAATGTCAACGCGCTGGGTTCTGTAGCTTCACTGCAACCGGGAAAAGCGGCGTAGTATTTAAAATTGTATTCATCGGTAAAATAACGGAAAGGAAAGCGATCACCAAATATCAATGTATTACTTAAAGCGTTGTCAGCAACTGTTTTAAATTCACTGTCCAGCTTTTCCAGCTCTTTTATATATGCAGCGACATTTTCGGTATATAAATCGCCGTTGCCGGGGTCTATTTTTATCAGCGCGTCAGAAATTGCCGATACAATCTTTTTACTGTTTACCGGTGAAGTCCAAATATGTTCGTCATATTCTATATCTATATCATCGTGTTCCTCTTCGGTTTGCATGCCTTCAACGATTTCTTCCTCAAGCATCGTTACCGAATCAATCATTTTCAAAGTATTGATATCTTTGTCAACAGATTTAAGTATGATATCCACCCAGTTGTCAGATGGTCCGCCGTTATAAATGAATAAATCACAATTTTTGATTTTTATAATGTCCTGCGGGGTAGGTTCATACGAATGAATTTCGGAACCGGGAGGCATTAAAAGCGTAATATTGATTTTATCGCCCGCAATTTCTCTGACAAAATCATAAGGCGGAAATATAGTCGCGATTACATTGATACCTTCCTGTAATATACCGGTATTATACGCACAGCCCGGAACAGCGGATATTATATAAACAACCAATAAAATCAATAAAAACTTTTTCATATATATTTCCTTTATCATAAATATAAATCTCAATTGTCTGAATGCTGATTTATGCAATTACCGCAAATGCCGTAAATTATCGTTCTGCCTTCGTCAACATGAAACTCATGGTCCGCCAGAATATGCTGCTTCAAATATTTAACGAACTCACATTTCATATGGATTATTTCAGCACAGTCAACACATTTTAAATGAAAATGATTATCACATTCATCAGTATCATTTATATATCGATAGTATGCCCCTTTACCTTCGTTGTCGGTAAACTTTTTTACGATACCTTCCGACATAAAACGATCCAGCTGACGATAAACAGTCGCCTTACCGATTAAAGCACCGTTAATTATAAGATTATTATATATATCGTTCACAGTTAAACATGCATCCGCATTGTTTTTTAAGTAATTTAAAATAATATTCCGCTGCTGCGTATTATATTGTTTTTTTGTGTTAATGTAAATCACCCCAAGCGTTTAATATGATAGTGATTATCAGTTTATATTATAAAACATTAACATATGCAAAATATTAATAACATGTAAACATTATAAAAAATCCTGCATTATTATATCATTAAAGTTTAGACATCCTTCTTGAAGCGACCGTATGCAAAGCAATTAAAATGTTATTCGAGATTATTATAATGTATTTCGAAAAATGAGCATAAAAAACCGTCACATGGAAATTGTTTAAATATCCATGTGACGATGGCGGAGAAAGAGAGATTCGAACTCTCGCGTCGGTTATCCCGACCTACACCCTTAGCAGGGGCGCCTCTTCACCAGCTTGAGTACTTCTCCGTATCAGGTGAATTAATTTTACAATGTTTGTTATTATAACATATAAACGATTGTTTTACAATAGTATAATTCTTAATTTTTTGTGAACAAAACAAACTCTAATACATTGACTCTGCATTGACATTACGTTTACTTTAGTTTATAATATGATTATTATATTCAAGAGGTGGAATTATGTCAAATCAGCCATTGGCAGACATGGCGCGTCCGACCTGCTTCGATGAAATAGTAGGTCAGCATCACCTTTTCGGGAAGAACGGCGCTATACGCAGAATGGTAGAAAAACAACATCTGACCAATATGATCTTTTACGGACCTCCCGGAACCGGCAAGACAACAGCGGCAAATATAATAGCCGCGTCTGCGGATATGCGTTTGCATAAGCTTAACGCCACCTCCGCGTCCATCGCCGATATAAAGCAGGTGATTGCCGAAACTTCAACTGTTTTTGCTGCGCGGGGGATTCTGTTATATCTGGATGAGATACAATATTTTAACAAAAAGCAACAGCAATCACTGCTTGAGTATATTGAAGACGGCAGAATAACACTTATAGCCTCGACGACGGAAAACCCATTTATTTATGTGTATGCCGCGGTTTTATCGCGTTCCGCGGTCTTCGAGTTCAAAGCCGTTACGGCGGAAGATATAATCCCCGCGCTGTATCGAGGTCTTGATATTTTAAATAAGCTGAACAATACGCAAAAAACGGCAGACGATGATTTGTTTGAATATATAGCCGCCTGCGGAGCCGGAGATGTCAGACGCAGTATCAATCTGCTTGAAAATGTTTACTATATGTCAGGCAACACTCTGACCCGCAGCGAAGCGATGGAATTTTCCTCAAAAACTGTAGGCAACTTCGACCGCGCAGGCAATGTACATTATGATATGCTCTCAGCTTTGCAAAAATCAATACGCGGTTCTGATCCCGATGCCGCTGTATTCTATCTTGCGAAGATATTGGAAGGCGGTGATTTGATTGGCGCATGCCGCCGATTACAGGTTATAGCTTCCGAAGACATCGGACTTGCATACCCAAACGCGTCCGTGATTATTCGCTCGTGTGTTGAAAGCGCATTCGATCTCGGTATGCCCGAAGCCGCCATACCGTTATCGAATGCCGTTATAACACTGGCTACGGCTCCCAAATCCAACAGCGCTTATGTGGCATATGCATCCGCAAAAGCCGATATAGATTCGGGTAAAGGTCAGAATGTGCCTCCGCATATGCGGCCGTCGCATAAATATGACGGATATAAGTATCCTCATGAATTTCCAAACCATTACATCGAACAGCAATATTTACCTGACGATCTGCTTGACAGTAAATATTATTTTTACGGAGATAATAAAATTGAACAGAGCGCAAAAACATATTGGGATAAAATAAAAAGGAAAGATAAAGATAAAAAGCTTGATACAGATATGACATAATATTTATATAAAATTTAAAAGGGCACGCGTTAAGGCGTTCCTTTTTTATTTTTTGCAAAAAAAATCATTATTCAATACGACACAATGACATATTATTACGGGCTAGACAAGTATAATAATAGTATAAAAAATATCGGTTTATTATTTTATACGAAATGTGTGGATATGGAACAGATAATATACGGCGACATTTTATTCATAGTTAATTTCAGCATGGATTTTTTGGCTTTATTTATAACAGCCAAGATAATGCATATGAAGCTTAATATCGGAGCGCCGGTTTTGGCAGCTGCGATAGGATCCTTTTATGCCGTTGCCAGCATATTTTATAGTGGAAATGCCATAATATCGCTATTCTTACATATAGGTGTGTCATTCCTGATGTGCTATATTGTTTTCGGAACCGGTGGATTGTTGTTTTTTATACGGTCGTCTCTGTTGTTTTGGGCTGTAAGTTTCTCATTGGGCGGAACAATGACAGCTCTCTTCAATCTTGTCAACAGACAGCGCAGCCATGTTTTTATGAACGGAAATATTACTGAGGTTTATAGTGAAATATCGATCACCTGGATCGTTTTGTTTGCGGTTTTAAGCGGTTTTATTTCGATAATTTCCGGCAGACTTTTTAGGCAAAAAAACGCGGAGAGGATGGTAAATGTTACTGCAGAGTTTGAAGGTAAAAAGATTATCCTTGAATGCATATGTGACAGCGGAAATTTTCTGCGTGAACCGGCTTCAGCGAGACCGGTTATCATAACCTGTTATAATAATTTATATCCTTTATTGCCGCAGGAACTCCGTTATGCTTTTAAACGTAAAAACACTACAGCTTTGAGCGAGATTAATATTAAATATATAAAACACATACGCATTATACCGATATCAACAGTGGGACACAGCGGAATACTGCTTGGTTTTTTACCTGACAGAATAACGGTTGACGGCATAGACAGAGAGGCATGTATAGCGATTGACAATAACGACAATCCTGTCAATGTAAAAAACGGATACAACGGATATGCCGCTGTGGTTCCGTCTGTACTTGTAAAATAAAGGAGGAATGCTTTTTGTTTACTGTTATACGCCGTTTAATTTCATACCTAATGCGTCTTTTTGGAATCCCGTATAAAAATGAAATATACTATATTAATGGAGCGTCGGTGCTTCCTCCCCCCCTCACACCCCAGGAGGAAGCAGACGTTATCTCACGTCTTGACGGCAATCCCTCACTTAGAGGAGTTTTGATTGAGCACAATCTTCGGCTTGTTGTCTATATAGCAAAACGTTTTGAAAACACCGGAACAGGTTTGGAAGATTTAATCTCTATAGGTACAATAGGATTAATAAAAGCCATTAATACTTTTAAAACGGATAAAAACATAAAACTTGCGACTTATGCATCGCGTTGCATTGAGAACGAAATACTTATGTATATACGAAAAAATTCAGCTCGTCAAACAGAATTATCAATTGATGAACCGTTAAATACCGATTGGGACGGCAATGAACTTTTATTGTCTGATATTTTATGCGGAGAGGATGACGGTGTCTTCTCATATCTCGAAAATGAAGAAGATAAAAAAATAATTGCTAAAGCTATAGCCGGGCTTGAAGAAAGAGAAAGAGTTATAATAGAACTGCGTTTCGGTTTTAACAGCGGCATAGAAAAAACACAAAAGGAAGTTGCTGACATGCTGGGTATATCACAGTCATATATATCACGTCTTGAAAAAAAGGTTATAGCACAATTGAAAGAAGAAATATCGTCGTTCATATAATATAAAATGTTTTGGCATTTATGAAATAGCCGCTCGTTTACACTTATTAACAACAAAATATTTTATCAAAAAGTGTTGACAAAAGTAAAGAAACATGGTATACTATCAAAGCTGCCCCAAAGAGGGTCTCCGAATAAGGGTATCCGTCGGCAGCACCGGTCCTTGAAAATCGAACAAC
>JAQVWU010000236.1 GCA_028709565.1 Eubacteriales bacterium | reverse complement strand
GCCGTTTCAGGGACTCTGTCCCCGACCCCCTGAGGTATATCCGCTAAAGCTTACCGGTGAAGCCGAAAAGCGGCGAAGTTACTCCGCCGCTCCACCGTATAAGCTGCGGCAAGCGTAAAGGTCGCTTCTCAGCGTTGCCTTGTTTATTCCACAATTTTATTATTAGCAATTTTATGGAGTATTATCCCATTTACACGTTTCTTTACTCACAACCAATGAGTAAGAAATTATTCAACGTCGCGCGTCCAACGTCATCATGTTGGATGTGCTCTCTTTTTCGCGCGTCTTCGGATAACTTCCTACTCATTCTTGTACAATAATTTTTGAGCTTGTTCCGTATTAAAATCTAAAAACGGCTTTTCATTAACGATTCTATCAAGACACATATCATAAAGTATTTTTTCAATATCATTTAGTTGGTCTTGTATAATAAGTTGTGCCAATTCTATAAAATCTCTTATTTTAAAATATTTATCTAAATCGAAAACCATTTCTTTAGTTATTTTATTTTCAAAATTATATCCATAAAGCAGACCATAATGCATAATTTCTGCTTCATTAGATTTCATCGGTAATTCGTCTGGGTGTTCAGTCCAAAACAAATAACAGCGCATACATATTGCTATATCTGCAGCATACCATGAATATTCACAATCGTCGAAATCTATTACTTTAATATTATTATGATCATCTATTAAATAATTGGAAACAAGATAATCGCCATGTGTAAGGCCAAAGTTGTCTCCCCGTTTTTCTTCCTTTTCCATAAGCTGCATAAACTCTGTAAATTTATTAAATAACATAGTATTGTGATTTCTAAAAATTGAACCAGCCTTTTGCAATTCTTGTTGTTCGCTCCATAAACGTCTTTTTTCTATATTTCCAGGATTATACCCTTTTGAAAGTCTGTGAATCTTGCCTAACGCTTTTCCTATTATTATAAAGGTTTCTTCTGTATTATCAACACGTTCATTCCAATCTTTACCTGTAACAAACTCAAATGCGGAAACAATATAGCTTAATTTGTCGATTTCAATGATTATACAACTTTTACCTAACTTTGTCTGAAGCGGCTTAGCCACGTCAGCACCGTTGTTATATAAATATTTTTGAAAATCCAATTCACTTTCGATTTGTTTTAAATTCCGATGAGATTCTTCTGTAAGTCTTAATATAAAAGAGAAATCTGAACACCGAACCTTATAAATAGAATTTTTGCATTTAGTCAAAAATTCAACCGATATTACATAATTATAAAACTGTTTAGCAATCTCAATTAAAAATTTTTCCATTACCTTTTTCCTCTTTATGCTCTTATGATATATTGTATTTTAATTATAACATAAATTGGCACATCAATCAAGTCAAAATTTTAACCGCCATCACTAATTACAACGATCAGCTTATCCGGTAGCTAACCCAAAAACAACTCCGTTTACGAAAACAAATTTACCGTGAAATTCAAATCCGGCGTGACGGTGGATGTGAATGAATAAGCCTGAAAATTAACGAGGCACTCTACGCTAATTACAACGTAGGGTGCTCTTGGTTATTTGTTGAGGTGACAATATTTAACTATTAACAAAGCATTCTGCATATTTATCGTTGCTTTTGATTGCGTCAAGCATATTTTCAGGAATTTGGCTTGATAACCAAGTTTTCATATAAGTCAGTCCCACAGGAACTTGCATCCATTTATTGCTGTCTGATGTGACTTTTGATATAAGTGGCGCTGTGTAGTGATAAATACCTTGACCGCGTAATGTGTCATACTTCTTTTATGTTCAAACCCGATATCGAAATATTCCATTGCTATAGAAAGGTTGCCTTGCCACGCGGTATATTCAGAACATGACAAGTAAAGATCGCTCAAATCAAAGTGATAACTGCCGCAGTTTCCATCGTCTAATATTAATTCAAATAAATGCGCGGCACCGAGTAGCTTTTGCACTCCGGTTTCATTCCGACGCATAGATGTTTTTGTCATAACCGCATTATTTATAGTTTTTGCGGTTTGTTTAGCAAACGCAAGCAACGCTTCACCTTGATACAAATCTCGTTATCGCCGTCGGTTGCGTCCGAAAGTAAGTATTCACGGCTTATCATAGCAGAATCTTGTTTCCGCGCAAGTTCTTCCGCTTTCTCGTATTCACCCATTAACGAATAATGCCTTATCATGGCGGTAATAACTGTTAAACGATCATCCGGATTGAGTCCTATTTCTAATACTTTATTATAAATCGAAAGTGCTTCTCGCCAGTATTCATTATCGGAGTTATACGCAATATCGTTAATAGTAAATTCGCTACCATCTTTTATGTGTCTGCGTGCGCCGTGCTTTTTCCAACCATATTGAATCAACGAGTGCCCGAGGCGCAAAAGAATCTGAGTATTTGACGGGAATTCCGCGACGGCTATACGAAGCATTGACACACATTGTTCCATATCGCCGTATGCATCAAGCATGTTGTCCGCGTCAGCAAGAATCTTCTTGATTTTTTCTTCACGGTCACCATTATATCCGAACAGCTCATCAATCGTTACATTGAAATAATTGGCTATAACTGGAATAATTTCCGTATCGGGATATCCTCCGTTTGCTTCCCAACGCGAAACCGCCTGACACGTCACACCGAGTGCGTCTGCCAGTGCTTCCTGAGTTCTGCCGTCTCATTTGCGAAGCTCTCTGATTTTCATGCCCAAATTGATCTGCATAAAAGTTCCTCCATTCGTTTGTTCACCGGTGTAATTGTATTATAACTTAACTTGTGGAGAAAAACAATTATCAATTTGTTGTATAAATATCAAGCAAGACTTGATATAAATAAGATTCCAATATAATAATTATTTAAAGTCATCATATAGTTGACAAAATCATATAAAAGTAAACAACGCGGTTATTGTATTTAATATAAAACCATGCTATTATATAAATGAAACAAAATATTGCTATTATATAATTATGGGGTTATATTATGGAGATCTTTATCAGCGAAAACTTAAAATCCTACAGAAACAAAAAAGGAAATACTCAAGACCAACTTGCGGATTTCCTTGGTATTTCAAAACAGTCTGTCAGCAAATGGGAACGCGGAGAAGGCTTCCCCGATATAACTCTTTTACCGTATATTGCTTCGTATTACAATGTAACAGTCGATGATTTACTTGGGACTGGTGAGATACAGAAGAGAGCTGCAATTAACGAATACATCGAAAAAAGTTCCATATTTAAAAGAGCCGGAGACATCGCTGCCGATTTGGATCTTTGGGAAACAGCATATAGGGAATATCCTAATGAAATTCAAGTTATGTATTATCTCATAGTTGCGTTTGCCAATGATTATAAAAAATATGCAGACAAAATTATTGTTCTCGGTCAAAAGATTCTTAACGAGAATTCCTATAATATTTATCATTATACAGTAATACAGCTTTTATGTTATACTTATAATACAATTAACGACAAAGAAAATGCCATGAAATATGCATATATGTTGGGAAGCTATTACTCAACCCAGGATCAATTGTTAATTGCAATACTCAAAGATGAACAAGCTGTGAGAAAGTGTCAATATAATATTAGAGATTTAATAAATTTGATTTATAGAAATACCTGCGGCATAACAGAAAAAGGAAAGTATACACCTACCGATTCAATAAAGGCATATACTTTTGTAATAAATGTTTTTAAGCTTGTTTTTGAGCAGGATGATTTCGGGTCTTATGCTGACGTGTTAAGTGATTTACATAAACGAATCGCCGAATGTTATTTAAATGAGGAAAATATTATTGCTGCTCTTGATAATCTTGAAGATATGCTGAAATATTCTATTATAGTTGATACACAGCCGGATATCATCCATACTTCACCAATGATAAATTTAATCGAATGCAATCATGTTAATTGTACAAAAAATTATTTGGAAAACGAAAGCGGTCTACGCTTGAAAGAACTAAAAAATAATATTTTCGATAGTTTGCGCGAAGAACCCCGATTTATAAAAATTATATCCGACCTCGAAAAATATGCTAATAAATGAACCGATCCTGTTTATATATACCTGCAGAAAGAAATATCAGGTACAAATATATGGACAGTAACCGGGATATCGGCAAAGAAATTATAGATAAGAATCAACAAAGGATTAAGAACGGAATAAAAAACGCCGGATTCATTGAGAATCGTAACGAGCCGATGTATATTAATCCGCCTCATAAAATTCTGTTATCAAATCTCATGTTTTCTTTTATTATCATGCTTGTGTTTGTGATTTTAGCGTATAAAGTTTTCGCATTTTTACTGCTTATTTATCTTTTATACTTTTTTATGTCTCTTAAATTATTCGGCAGGCTGTGGCAGCTCTGCGGATATTCGCAGGTTGTTTTGATTGTAATAATAATCACAGGACTGGCAGCCGATGCGGTTATAGGGTTCACGCTGCAGAAGCTGCTGATCGTTTTGCTCAGAATGATAGTTATGGAGATATAATATGAACGCTCTAAATAATGAATTATATAACAAAATATACTCCGTTTCCGGCTTTACTCCGCTGCGGTTAATAGTAATGCTGTTTATGTTTTTGATTATCATATTATTTTTATGGCTGATGTTTTCGGGCGGCAATATAAACCTGGGTATAAGAAAAAGTAAATCTCGTTCAGTTTATGACGAAGTCAATGAATATTATTTAATCACGACACAAAGTAAAGTTTTAATTAAAAATCTATTGGTATTCTGGTTAAAAAACATGCTGCTTTCCATGGTGCCCGTCTGGTATTTATATTATTTTTGTGTGTTAAAACCGAATCAAAAAGTTATTTTTAATTTTAGCAGCAAAGTTTATATTCCGTGGAAAACATACGGATATTCGATACCGCTGCTTGTCATGATTCTGATCGTTTTATTTATCATAACGGTCTCATACAGCGTGGCTGTTAATATGAAATTTTTATGGTTCCTGCAGCACCTGATTATGACAATATTTCAGGAGACAAACAAATGAACAACCATATAAGTATCATCAATCCTGAAGGTACAAAGCAATCTTCAAAAGGTTTTATCAATGCTTTATCGGCATATACGATACTGGAAATCAGCAATTTGACCGGATGCATGAATATAGCCGATTATTTTACAACAAATCCGGCTTTAATATATCATCGGATGGATCTGTTTTTGGATATATTAAATAACGGTC
>JAQVWU010000235.1 GCA_028709565.1 Eubacteriales bacterium | reverse complement strand
CCCTGGATGTCTTTCGCTATGAGGACGGACGGAGCAAGATACGGTATATCTTCGACCAGTCGATCGATACCGTCCCCCCCGAAGGTTTCTTTGTCGGCACCGAATATACAAACGAACAGATTAACACGGCGCTTGGCGCAGAGAACCCCTATGATATTGTGCCCCATAGGGATTTGTCCGGTCACGGTACCTTTCTGGCTTCGATAGCGGCGGGCAGGGAAATCGGCGACTATATAGGGGCAGCCCCAGACGCGGAGCTGATTGTCGTCAAATTAAAGAGGGCGCGCCCCTATTATCTGCAGCGATACGCCGTTCCGGAGAATCAGGAAAACGCCTTCGAGTCCAACGCCGTGATGGTCGGGGTGGAATATATCTTAATGAAGGCCACCGAGCTGGCGCGTCCGGTGGTCATATGCATCGGTCTGGGCACCAATTTCGGCAGCCATGACGGATTCAGCGCGTTTGAGGAATACCTCAGCAGCGTGTCCAATCTCAGGGGGGTTTGCCTCTGCACGGCCGCGGGCAACGAGAGTCAGGCGAGACACCATATGCAGGGGACAATACCCGCGCAGAACGAGACGGCCAATATCGATCTGAGAATCGGGGCCGACGCCGGTGACGTCCTCATCTCGGTCTGGAGCGCGGTGTCCGACAGACTGGCCGCGTCGGTACGCTCCCCAACGGGGGAGCTGGCCGGCAGATTCGCCGCGGTGCCGGGCAACGTATACCGGTCGGATCTGATACTGGAGAGGTCGAGTATAATTGTAGAATACCACTTCCCGGTGGAGGGGAGCGGCGGTCAGCTGACGGTTGTAAAACTCCTCGACGCCACGCCGGGCATCTGGACCATTATAATGTACGGCGATATTGTCCTTGACGGCACCTTCAATGCCTGGCTTCCCATGACCGGCTTCGTATCGCCGGAGGTTGAGTTTTTATCGGCAACACCCTATACCACCATCACCATACCCGGAACCATGATCGGCGCGATGTGCGTAGGCGCGTATAACAGCAACAACAACATTCTGTATTCCCAATCCTCCTGGGGACCTACCCGGGCGCCGATGATGGCTCCGGATTTTGTGGCGCCGGGCGTCGATGTGGGAGGATTTTACCCGACGGGCTACGGAATGATGAGCGGTACCAGCGTCGCGACGGCCATTACAGCCGGCGCCGCGGCGCTGCTCATGCAGTGGGGGGTGGTCGAGGGCAATGACCCGGCGCTGAGCACCTTTCAGATCCGCGCGTACCTCATAAGGGGGTGCACCCGCCGCGAAGCGGTATCCTATCCCAATCCGCAATGGGGATACGGGATGCTTAATCTGCTGCAGGCATTCCAGATAATGCGGGGGGTATAATATAACAAAAAGTTCATACGGCTGCACCGGGATTATATAGGTTTGAAACAGTTGTTTTTCGAATCGGAAACATCCCACCGTCCAATTATACATGGCAGATATTGTCATCGTGTATATACACCTTCGTTTATCGCTGCATTTATATTATTTCTGTATTATTTCTATATTAAAATTATATCCGAAAAAGCAATAAAAGCGAAAAAAGACGTAAAATATGAATATAAAGTAAAAAAGAAAAAATTCGGCAATTCGATATTGATATAATAGTTAAAAAACGGTATAATATAACCATCATAGGGGAGTAGTTGGCGCTTCGGCGTTTCAAGTCAACATCATGACCGTTTTTTACGTCTGGCTTGAATTAAATAACGAGACTTATGTATGGCAGAATTGCTGTACATGGGTCTTTTTTTAAAACATAAAGGTTTAACGGGTGTAATCAATGAAATTCTATCTTAAAAATGCCGGTGACGTGCTGAATGAACTGAAAACAACGGCCAGGGGACTGTCCTCCGCCGAAGCCGAAAGGCGGTTGGAGACCAGCGGAAAGAACAAACTGGCCGAGGGCAAACGCAAATCGATGGCGGCGCGTTTTATCGAGCAGCTGCTCAATCCCATGGTATTGGTGCTGATTGCCGCTGCCGTCATTTCGGCGGTGACCGCCGCCATCGCCGGGGAATCCTTTGCCGACGTTTTTATAATCATGGCGGTGGTAATCATAAATTCGGTGCTGGGCGTCGTACAGGAAAGTAAGGCGGAAAAGGCCATCGAGGCGCTCAAGGAAATGGCGTCCTCCACCTCGAAGGTGCTGCGCGACGGCAATATCAGGGTTATTAAAAGCGAGGACCTGGTTCCGGGGGACGTGGTGCTGCTGGAGGCCGGCGACGCCGTCCCCGCCGATTCGCGGATTATAGAGAGCGCCTCCCTCAAGGTCGATGAAGCGGCGCTGACCGGCGAATCGGTTCCGGTAGAAAAGAATGTCGCTGCCCTCGCTGCCCAACCAAACGGGGACATTACCCTGGGCGACCGGCGGAATATGGTCTATACGGGCAGCTCGGTGGTATACGGACGGGGCAGCGCGGTGGTCTGCGGTACGGGTATGAACACCGAGATGGGCAAAATCGCCGATGCCATAACTAACGCACAACAGTCCCAGACGCCGCTGCAGATTAAAATGGCGTCGCTGAGCAAAACCCTCTCATATCTGGTATTGGGCATATGCCTGTTTGTTTTTATATTCGCGTTTGTCAAAACCGGCGACATGTCGGCGTCAACCGCCCTCTCTTCTTTTATGCTGGCGGTAAGCCTGGCGGTAGCCGCCATACCGGAGGGGCTGGCGGCGGTGGTTACCATTGTGCTCTCCATCGGCGTCACCAAAATGTCAAAACACAACGCGATTATCCGCCGTCTGACCGCCGTTGAAACGCTGGGTTGTACCCAGATTATCTGTTCGGACAAAACGGGTACGCTGACCCAAAACAAGATGACGGTGGTGGAGACATTCGGGGACGATAAACCGCTGCTGGCCGAGGCGATGGCCCTCGCGTCCGACGCCGAATGGGGGACCGACGGGACGGTGACCGGCGAGCCTACCGAATGCGCGCTGGTAAATTATGCCGCCGAGGCGGGGTTGCCCAAAAACAAGCTCACCGAAAAGGCGCCGCGAATCGGCGAGGCTCCCTTTGACAGCATGCGTAAAATGATGAGTACCGTGCATAAAACCGAGGGTGGTATAATCCAATATACCAAGGGGGCCCCCGACGAGGTATTGAAGCGCTGTACTTCGTATGTAAGGGACGGAAAGGTTTACCCCATTAATGACGCCGCTTTAAACGAGATAATCACCGCGAACAAGACAATGGCGAAAAAGGCGCTGCGGGTACTGGCGGCTGCCATGCGCATATACAGCAACAACGGTCCGGCAAAATATACGTCCGAGGTTCTCGAAAGGGACCTAACCTTTGTGGGGCTGACCGGGATGATTGACCCCATACGTCCGGAGGTTATCGGCGCGATTGCCGAGTGCCGCAGCGCAGGCATACGCCCGATTATGATAACAGGCGACCATCTGGACACGGCAGTCTCCATCGCCGCCGAGATCGGCATCTTAAAAGATGCGTCCCAGGCGATAACCGGTTCGCAGCTGAGTGAAATCGACGACAAAACCTTTACCGATAACGTAGAAAAATATTCGGTTTACGCCCGCGTTCAGCCTGATCATAAGGTACGCATAGTGAAAGCCTGGCGCGAGCGGGGATATATTACCGCCATGACGGGGGACGGGGTTAATGACGCGCCCTCGATAAAGAGCGCCGATATCGGCATAGGAATGGGTATAACGGGCACCGACGTGACAAAGAACGTGGCGGATATGATACTCGCCGATGACAATTTCGCGACTATCGTAAAGGCGGTTCAGGAGGGACGGCGCATCTACGATAACGTGCGCAAGGCGATAAACTTTCTGCTTTCCTCAAACCTGAGCGAGGTTATCGCAATCTTTACGGCGACCATAATGGGCTTCACCATATTGAAACCGATTCATCTGCTTTGGATCAATCTCATTACCGACTCGCTGCCGGCCCTCGCCCTGGGTATGGAAAAAGAGGAGCCGGGGCTCATGAGCCGCAAACCCCGCTCTTCAAAGGAAGGTCTGTTTGCCAACGGCGCGGGTTTTACTATATTATACCAGGGTATTGCCGTAGCCGCGCTTACCATAGCCGCTTATTTTATAGGCCACTATATAGAGAGCGGATATTGGGAGATAACCGAAAGCCGTGACGGGATAACCATGGCGTTTTTGACGATGAATATGGCGGAAATATTTCACTCGTACAACATGCGCTCGCAGGAAGTTTCGCTCTTAAAACTCAAGACACATAACTTCTATCTCTTCGGCGCCATGCTGGCTTCGCTGGTTCTGACCGGGCTGGTTATATATGTCCCGTTTTTAAGGGATTTGTTTTCCCTTGAATATATAGATTCCACCGAATATATTATAGCGCTGGGGCTGGCGTTTCTCATAATACCCATTGTGGAAACGGTGAAATTTATACGCCGCGCAGCAAAAAAAAATAAATAAAATTTACAAGAAAATAATATCGGGCGGGCAAACCCGCCCGGAGGGATTTGCGGCATGATGTTTCTGAGGACGTTTTTACGGTTTATTGTTAATAATGCGTACATATTAATCGGTTATTATATATTGATAAATATTGTCGCCTTTGTGTTTTTTCTGGCCGATAAGATCAAAGCCAAAAAGGACGCGCGGCGTATCAGTGAGGCTGTTCTGCTGGGCTTGTCCTTTGCCGGCGGGTCTGCCGGGGCGATGATTGCCATATACACGCTGCGCCATAAGACAAGAAAGGCCAAATTTCGGATACTTGTACCCCTTGGTCTGATATTGCATCTTTCGGCGACTGCTGCCGTTGTATATTTTTCAAAAATCTGAACACGGAATCTGAAACGGAAATGGAGCCATGAAGTTTAAAAGACTGTCGGCCGTTATCGCGGCTGTATTATTTTTTTTAGGATCATGCTCGGCCGGCGATGAGACGGCCGCTTTTATCTCGGGTGAAGAGCTGAGGGTGGTCTGCCTGGGGGACAGCATAACCGCCGGCGTGTTCGAGCTTGTGCGGACAGGCAGCTTTTACTTCGGCGGATATGTTTACGACGTGGAATCGGCCTATCCGGCGCTGCTGGAGGAATCGCTGCGCAGGGACGGATACGATGCTGTTGTAATAAACGCCGGCGTGAGCGGGGATACGGTCAGCCGGGGTATGTCACGGCTTGAGGATGACGTTTTCGCCCATGACCCGGATGTGGTGACCGTTTGCTTCGGGCTC